>DAIPKK010000024.1:0-13141 GCA_036769805.1 Patescibacteria group bacterium | reverse complement strand
ATCGGCAATTAATTCCGGAGGTGTCGCTTCCAAAGTATTTTTAATTTCGGCAATGATTTTTTTCAAAGAAACCGCCAAGGCTTCTTTCATGTTTTGACTGGTCAAATGAATTTGTTTCGGTAAGCCGGTCATCAAATCACGTCCCTGCACATCCATTGATAAAATCTCATTATTATCAAACAAATTGGTGATTTTTTGCTTGGCGCTTTCCGCCATTTTGTCACCAATCAACAAAGAATATTTCTCTCTGACATATTGAACAATATCGGTGTTCAGCATATCACCGGCAATCGGGATGGTTTTGTAGGTTACCACACCGCTCAACGAAAGCACGGCGATTTCCGTCAAACCGCTACCCAAGCTAATCAATAAATTACCGGCCGGATCCTGAATATTCAAACCGGCACCAACCGCCGCCGCCACCACGTTCTGCACCAACAAAACGTTCTTCGCTCCGGCCGACAAAACGGCGTCTTCCACCGCCTTCTTCTCCACCGGTGTAATATCCAAAGGAACACCGACCACCACGCGCGGACGAGGAAACACGGAAAACGATTCCTGATATATTTTATCCAAAAAATACTTCAACATTTTCTCGGTAATCTCAAAGTCGGAAATCACGCCATGCGCCAACGGACGAACGGCATTGATATAGGGCGGAGTTTTGCCCAACATCTTGCTGGCCTCGCGCCCGATGGACACGATTTGCTCGGTGCGACTGTTCACCGCCACCACGGACGGCTCATTAATAACAATGCCTTTATTTTTTAAAGACATCAAAGTGGAGCCGGTTCCCAAATCCAGGCCAATATCCGTGGAAAAACGATTAAGCAAGCGATCAAACAGCATAATTATTGTAAATTTCTTTTAATTTTTTCTCCAAATCTTCCGAAATCGGCAATGATTCGCCGTTTTCTTGATTTCTCAATTTTACTTCAACCGATTGCGCTTGTAAAGACTGCTTACCAAGCACCAAACGGAGCGGAATCCCAAATAAATCGCTATCTTTAAATTTCTCACCATTACTGGCTTGCAAACGATCATCCCACAACACTTCCCAACCGGCAGCCGTCAATTGCTCATACAATTTTTGCGCCGCGCTCATAATCTCGTTTTGGACACTTTCATCACGATCCCCCAAGGACAACAAGTGAATCTGGAAAGGAGCGACCGCTTTGGGCCAAATCAAGCCATTGGCATCATTATAAATTTCCGCCAAAGTCCCCATCAAACGGCTCGGCCCGATACCGTAGCAACCCATAATCACCGGTTTAACGCTGCCATCGGCGGCGGTATAATTAAAATTACAAGCCCCGCTGAATTTAGTCATCAATTTAAAAATATTCCCGACTTCAATGGAAGTTCGTTCTTCCAAATCCTTACTATGACATTCCGGACAAGCATGCCCCAAATCCTCAATGATTTCTTTATTGATGGCAACATTACATTTCGAACAATAATAAACCAAATCCTCACCGACCGGCGCAAAAGTCTGATATTCGTGCGAATATTTGGAAAAAGCCCCGCCGGCAGCATAGGTTTTCACGGTAATATGCCCGATTCCCAATCTTTCCCAAACCTTTTCATAAACTTTTTCCATTTCCGCATAATAACGATTTAAATCTTCCTCATCAGTATGGAAAGAGTACATATCCTTCATAGAAAACTCGCGGCCACGCAACAAACCGGATTTGGAGCGCGCTTCATTTCTGAATTTGGTTTGAATTTGATAAACCGCTTGCGGCAAATCTTTATAGGAAAAAGTAAATTTCTGCAATAACGGCGTTACCACTTCCTCATGGGTCGCGCCCAAAGCATATTCATGATTATTACTTTCCAACTTGAACAAAGCGTCAAAATTTTCCCAACGATTGGTTTGCACCCAAATTTCCTTGGGAGTCAAAGCCGGCATCAAAATTTCTTGACCGCCCGCCTTATTCATTTCCTCGCGCACAATGTTTTTGATTTTATCCAAAACGCGCAAACCTAAAGGCAAATAGGTATAAACACCGGCCATCAGTTTATCCACGAAACCGGCTTTTAATAATAATTGAGCGTTAATGCTGGTTTCCTCACTCTGCACTTCTTTTCTGCTTTTTACGAATAAATTGCTTTGTTTCATAGTATTTGAAAATTAATTAAAATTTCGGCTGAATCGCAATAAAAATTGCCAGATAATCACCGCCGCCAGCAATAACAAGGTATTCCACCAAGTTAGCACCCGCCAGCTCTGTAAAATCAAGATTACCAGCAATAACAAAGAAAAGGCCAAACTCTGCTGAAAGCTCAAATTAAGCTCTTTCCCTAAAATCTTATTTTTTTTATAGAAATTAATCAAGCGCAAGGCGAAATTCACCAAAAATGCCGTTAAAAACACGGAAAAGAACAAGGTCACGAAAAACAGGGCGCGGTGCAGGAAACCGCCTTCCGGCTGGAAATAATAAAAAACCCAAAACCACATCGCCCAGCTGAAAGCGGCGCTTAAAATCAAGAGCGCCAAATATTGTCGTAATGGCATAGTATGAAATTTTAAAATCTAAACTTCCTACCATCATAGCACAAAATCGCCGTTATTCCCAACTAACAATGATTTAAACATCTTCATCTTCATCTTCATCTTCATCTTCATCTTCATCTTCGTCTTCATACTCATTCGTATCCTCATATTCATCATCATCATATTCATCACCATCATTATACTCATCATCGTTTTCCTCCTCCTCATTGTTTTCATTGTTATTTTCCAACATTATTATATCATCATCAATTTTTAACAATAAATTCAATCCCTTAACCTCATCATTTTCTAAAAATTTCAACAACCACGGATTATCTACTAAGACTGATTTTTCAAAAATAATATCACAAGCACTTAAACTAACTAATTTTAACCATTCCAATAAATGACGAGCTTGTTCTTCCTCTGCTAAATCCTTCTCAAACCAAATTTCTTTTGCCTTAATTTCATCACTTAAATTTTGTTCTTCATCAAA
The DNA here is from genome assembly GCA_036769805.1 of Patescibacteria group bacterium. Lineage (GTDB taxonomy): Bacteria > Patescibacteriota > Patescibacteriia > DYGC01 > DYGC01 > DYGC01. The sequence goes on along the minus strand of DAIPKK010000024.1, from coordinate 10,148 downwards.
AAATTCTCCGGATATAATATACCCGTGATGTTTACCATTTTTACTAAAAACCACGCTATAATTAACTTGAAAAGTCATTCCCCCGTCATCGTCATTATCTTCAATTCCTCGATTAAAAACTTGTAAATCTTCCAAAATTTTATCCAAATGATCTTTTCCCAACAAATCCAACAATTCCTTTTTAAAAGGCGTATCATCCAACAACATATATGAGGTTAAACCCAAAGGTTGGTACTCCATTAAAGATTCTTTTCCCTTGGATCTTCTTAACAAATAACAAACATCATTATCAAAACAATCGCTGTATTCCATTTCTTCAGGATGATTATATACCATCGGGACAAGTGGTCTCCCGCCACTAACTGCCCCTCCATCATCATTATACGACGTACCAAGAATAATTTCTTTATCTGTAAAATAATTATTAAAAAAGTCTAAATAAGCCCTTCCGATATCCGCGCGATATTTCAAACCACGATTGGCAATTTCGATGTTATCCAAGGCCAAAACCGTAAAATCTTTTTCTTTTGACAGCAATTCGTCATCACTAATTTGATCATTGGTTTTGGTTCCGGCAACTAAAACCGATTGAGCAACAATGTCTCGGTTTCCATAGTCATCAACTATACTAATTGTAAAATAAGCAGTATCCCGATTATTCATATAATCATAATTTTTTTCAGTACCATAACGCATACAACAATCAGTATAATCTCCACTGGTCCACCCACGTGCATCAGTTTTTTGATGTATCTCCGCTAATAATTTCTTTCCAACAATTTTCACTCCGTATTTTTTAAGTAAATCTTTGATATAATAAAGATCTTGTTCCGGCACATTTGTTTTTAGATATTCTTGAATATTAATACCACGATGCCTTAAATGTTGCTTTAATTCATGATAAATTAGTTTAGCTTGATTAGCTGACTGCTGTCCGGCAACGCCGGTAAACAAAAGTTCACCTACTTTTTCCACTACCGATAAATCTTTAATCTTTTCTAAAAATTCAAAGGCATTACCATAATTTTTTACATTTACTCGATCCGTATCTGAATATTTTTCTTCTTGTGATAAATCTTCTAATGCTTTTAAAATTTTGGTAAAATAATTAATATCCCAGTCCTGTTGATAAAAATTCTCCAAATTAACATTGTTCCCTTTTAAAATTTTGGATTTTTCTTGTTCTTTTTTCTCCGCTTCACGCAAAGTAATTATTTCTTTTTCCTGTTCCTCTTTAGTTAGTTTAGAATTTTCTTGTGTTTTCTTAATTTTTAAGGCATAAACATGGGTAATCTGTTGTTTTATTTCTTTATCTTTTGCCAAAATCAACTCAAGTAAAGAAATATTCTCCGGACCTATCTTTACATTCAACAATTTTCCAATGTTTGATGCATACTTGCCCAACTCTTGATTTCCCAAAACCGAAGACAAAATCTCATTATATTGTGTAAACGGATACTCAATTTGTATGGGTTGTATTAATGCTTCTTCATTTAATTGGTCATTTTCCAACATTCTTTGAATATATCCGCTTTCTAAATCATTTTTAATTTTATCAAAACTGATCCCCGGAGCTTCCACCATTACCATAATTGCTTCAATTTGTTGGTCGCTTAATCCTTCGGGTATAATCCCAATAACACCAATCATTTTCCAATATTTTTCCAATTCTTTGTAATTTTTAAAAGCAAAATTTTTAATGTGCTCAGGAATTACCAACCCCTTTCCGGATACCTCTTGCATTCCTTCTTCCCAAACCGAAAAAGAAAACTGATTTAATATATTAATTAGTTCTTCTAAGTTTGGCGCACTTAAGATAATTTGCCACAATACACCACTATCCCATTTTTCCAAAATTCCATTTTCTTTCAGAGCCGGCACTACCAATAACAAATCATGAAAATCTTTTTGATATAAACTTTTAAGTTTCCATAACTGATCAATTGAAAATTTTGATAAAAACAAATTGGCATTACTTAAAACCTCCTCATCCAAAGTTGGTTTTATTTTCTCCCACAAAAATTGATTTTGTTCACCAACACTTTTATCTTTAGTTTCATTATAAAAACCAACTAAAACCGATTCTTCTTTACCTATTCCAATGCCTCGGGATAAATAAAAATTTACTTCATCATCCAAACCACTAAACTTTCCTGAATTTTCAGCCACATACCTACCTTGCCCCACCTCAATAAACTTCATCGCCACTTCTTTATCCAAACCACTAAAATAATTTAAATTTTCAGCCACAGACCAACCTTTCCCCGCCTCAATCAATTTCAACGCCACTTCTTTATCCAAACCACTGAAATGTCCAAAATTCTCAACTACAACGTCACCTCGCCCTGCCTCAATCAATTTCAACGCCACTTCTTTATCCAAACCACTGAACATTTCCAAATATCTAACCACAAGGTAACCTTGCCTTGCCTCAATAAATTTCAACGCTACTTCTTTATCCAAACCACTGAAATGTCCAAAATTCTCAACTACAAAGTCACCTTGCCCTGCCTCAATAAATTTCAACGCTACTTCTTTATCCAAACCACTAAACTTTTTCGGATTCATAGCCACAAAGTAACCTTTCCCTGCCTCAATCAATTTCAACGCCACTTCTTTATCCAAACCACTGAACATTCCCGAATGAACAGCCACAAATTCAGCTTGCCCTGACTCAATAAAAGTCATCGCTCCTTCTTTATCAAAACCACTGAACTTTTTCGGACTCATAGCCACAAAGCCACCTTGCCCTGCCTCAATCAATTTCAACGCTACTTCTTTATCCAAACCACTAAACTTTTCCAAATACATAGCCACCGCCTGCCCCTGCCCTGCCTCAATTGATTTCATCGCTATTTCCTTATGCGAAAATTCCGGCAATTCATCCAAATGCCGGCAAATATAATCAGCCCCTTTTTCTTTAAGAACCTTTGATATTCTTTCTTCCAAAGATAATTCTTTTGAAATTTCTTGTTCTTGTTTTGATGGCACTAATTGTTCCGGACACATAATAATATATTTATTATTTTTATTTTATTGTTTCACCTACCATCATAGCACAAAATCGCCGTTATTCCCAACGCTCCTCATTACTGCGAATTTGCCCGCGCAACGCGGTTACCGGAAATTGTGGCATTTTCTCGGCCAAGGCTTTTAAAATCATTTTTTCTTTGGCACGCAATTCCTGAATCAAGACGGCGTGACGGCAAGAAATCATCAAGCTTTTACCGCGCACCGAAACTGCTCGCAAATCATTTTGACTGATTTTAGGAAAATATTTTTTCAATTCTTCATTGGCATAATATAAAAACTGCGCCAGCAACAACTGCTCCATTTTGGCCGCGCCCCCGCCGGCGCCGCGCCGCATCAAATTCCCAATGGATTGATCAATCAATTTTCTGGCCATAATTAAGTGTCTTTTTTATATTCGCAAATATCGCGATAAGGACAATACTGGCAATTAAACTCACTGGGATTGGGTGAATAATCCATCTCGGCGATTCCATCCAAAATTTCCTGCACCCATTTATCCAAAGACGCAATTTCCTTTTCCGTCACTTTGACATTGTGCACCAACCAATCTTCCACGTAAATCAATTTGATTTCCGCCGGCAAAACACCATATTGCGCTTGCATCGCTTTAGCGTATAAAACCAACTGTTTCTTATAATTATCATCGATTTTCTGTTTGCCTCGTCCGGTTTTGTAATCCACCACGCGCCACGCTCCATCCGGCAAAACGTCCAAACGGTCCAGCCGCGCTTCCAAAGCGACTTTTTCCGACCATTTCCAATTGATTTGCTTTTCCACTTCTTTAACGTTCGGATGATTACTCTCATAATCATTCCAAAACATTTCCATAATTTGCAAACCTTTTTCATGATATTCCTCTTTTTGTTGCGGAGATTCATAACCGGTGCCATTGGCCGCCCAGGATTTATCAAACAAAGACAATAAAAATTTTTTACTGACTTGGCTGCTCGGCTCGTTAGCGGCAAACAAATCCGCTTGTTGTCCGCCGGCGATTAAAGTTTTGCAAAAAGCTTCAAAAGTTTGATGAATCGCTTGTCCAAAACTCAAGGAAGCGGCCGGTTTGGTGGGCACGCGTAAAATATGTTGCAATTTATATTTATAAGGACACTCATCATAAGTTTTCAATTTACTGAAAGAATAACGCGTCGGTAAAGCCGAAACCGTTTCCGTGCCGGGCTTGATTTCCGCCAACCAACAATCGGCGGCGCCATAAGTTTTCCAAAAGCTCAAAGAATCTTTACCAAAATCTTGCAAATCACCCTTATCCAATTCCAATTCGCTCAAAAACGCCGACGGTTTTTTATCTCTTTTTAAATTTCTTTGCTTAATGGAATAAGTCAAAAATAATGATTCCTTGGCGCGCGTGCAAGCCACGTAAAACAAACGACGCTCCTCCATCAAATGCAGTTCCTTTTCGGTATAATGGCTTTCGTCTTTACTTTTTTCCTTAACCAAACTGTCAGGCAAATCCAAACCGCCACGATCGCGATTGGATCCGGGAAAACTGTCATTGACCAAATTAATCACAAAAACATGTTTAAATTCCAAACCTTTGGAACCATGAGCCGTCAACAAAGAGACCACGTCCGGTCCCAAATCAAAATCAATGCCCAAATCGCCGCTCTCGCCCAAATCCAATTCCAACTGTAAATTGGCGATAAAAACCGGCAAACTGGCATCCAAAGTACTGCTCTCAAACTTTTTGATTTTCTCAAACAAGGTTTGCAAATGTTTTAAACTTTCTTTGGATTGCTCATTTTCCTCACGCAACAAATCTTTCAAGTAATCGCTATCGGTTAAAAAATTCAAAATAATTTGCCCGACGCTCTTATCTTTCACTTGAGCGCTGTGTTTTTCAATCAAATGTAAAATCTTACTGATTTTTTCCAAACTACCGTCATTTAAAGGTAAAATCGCCGCTTGCTTGCAAGTTTCCCACAAAGAAATCTGATTTTGTTTGGCATAATGATTCAATTTGATGATGTCCTCGCGCGGCAAATCAAAAATACTCAATGATAAAACACGGAACATCGCCGTGCTTTCATGATAATCATCCAATAATTTCAAATAATTCAAAACATCCAGGACCGCGTTTTTATTATACAAACCTTTGGCCGAATACAAACAATATGGCACGCCCGCTTCTTCCAAGGCTTTGGCGGCCGTATCCAGGGCAGCGTGGGTGCGGGCGAGCACCGCCACGTCCTTCCATTGAAAATCTTCTTTCTCTTTTGACAGCTGAACAATTTGTTTGATCAAAAATTCCATTTCATCGGCATCAGTGTTAAAGCCAAGCACCTCAACATTAGAATGCTTATTTTCTTTGGAAAGCAAACGCTTGCTGTTATTCAACTTCACTTCCAAACGCTCGGGATTGTTATGTTGAATGGATTTATAAGACAAATCCAAAACTTCTTGTCCGCTACGATAATTGGTGGTCAAAAACACTTCTTCCGCTTCCGGAAAATCTTCCTTAAATTGCAAAATATTATAAATGGACGCCCCTCGGAAACGATAGATGGACTGGTCGTCGTCCCCCACCACGGTCAAATGATTTTTTCCGGACAACAACATTTTTACTAACTCATATTGAAGATAATCTGTGTCCTGAAACTCATCCACGATAATATATTTAAACTGCTCCTGGTATTTGCGGCGAATCAACGGTTTTGTTTTTAACAAAAAATAAGCATGAAACAACATGTCACTGAAATCAATGGCATTATTTTCCAAAAGAATTTTTTGATACAAAGCGTAGGCTTCGGCGCGTTCGCGGTGGTCCTCATACGTTTCCTTAATCTCGGACATGGTGGGCGCCTCATCCGCATCATAATTTAAATTAAAGTTTTGTTTATAGAACTTGGCCAAATCTTTATTCAAACGCCAATCTTCGGTCCACTGCCAATAATCTTCCGGAGTAATCAATTCCCGTTTGCAGTCCTGAAAGAAATCCACCAAGGCTTTAACCAAAGTGATGGTACTGCCTTTTTTCTCAATGTGACGGACTTTAAAACGTGACCAATTACGATAAACCAATAAATATTGCTCGGTTTTATTTAAAACTTTAAAATCATTTCCCAAACCAACCTCAAAAGCGTTTTCCCGCAAAATCCGTTCTCCAAAAGCGTGAAAAGTTTTAATCCAAAAATCATCGGTGGCATAACTCAAGGGCAAATACCCCATCACCCGCGCCTCCATTTCGTCGGCGGCATCATCATTAAAAGCCAAGGCCAAAATTTGGTTGGCGCGCGCCAAATCATTCATTAAAAAATGAGCGATCTTGGTGGTCACCAATTGCGTTTTTCCCGTCCCCGCGCCGGCCACGATCAACAAATGTTTATCAACACACTCCACGGCGCGGCGTTGCTCAGGATTGAGGTTTTGCAATGATTCAGCGTAGGTTTGCATGAGGGGTATTTATTAATTTTTGAAATTATTGTCTTGAACCAGGATTCGTCTGACACATCTGATAGACCGTGAGAATTTTGGTTTGTCATCCCGAATTTATTTCGGGATCTTTAATACGTGGATTCACTGATAATTCACGTTTTTGAACTGTGATTCGTCTGATGCTCCAATTATTCGTGTATCTTTTATTATTGATATTATCATTTCATTTTATGTATTTACCTGATGAACATGATAAATAAATTCATAGTCCATCAGATAAAATCGCCAAACTATGCAACGACCTCAGACGAATCAGAGTTCAGACAGAATTTTCCGTGCCTCTTCCCGTTCATCCCAATCCTCGCGCGTGCCATTGGCCAACATAATTGCCTGCTCAGCGCCTTTACCGGTCATCACCACCAAATCACCGGCCTGCGCCAAAGACATCGCTTTTTTAATGGCTTCCCGACGATTTAAAATCTTAAATAAATTTTCATTTAACACTTTACCTTTTTCCAAACAACCGGCCGCCACTTGATCAATGATTTCTTGCGGATCATCATCATAAGGATCTTCATTGGTGACAATACAATAATCCGCCCATTCACCGGCCATACGACCTAAAATCGGACGTCGCGCCACGTCCCTACCGCCACCGCAACTCCCAAAAACATGAATGATTTTATTGTGTGGCAACAATTTAATGGTCTGATAAAGCTGCTCAAACGAAGCCGGCTCGGGTGCGTAATCCACTAAAACCGTAAAATTCTGACCTTCATTGATCAATTCCATTCTGCCCGGAATAATCGGTAATTCCGCCAAAGCTTTCTTAACTTTCGGCTCATCCAACTGTAAATATTTGGCCACCGCCAAAGCACACAAGGCGTTCTTGATATTGAATTTACCCAATAACGGAATTTGATATTCTTCATCTTTCAACCAAAACTTGGCGCCCTGCAAAGACAATTCATAACGCTCGCAAAGCAACAAACGATTAACATCATCGGCTAAGCCGGCATCATAAACTTTATCTAAAGCAAAACCATATTTTTTATCCGCTTTAAAACTCAAATAATAAGCGGCGTGCTCATCGGCGACATTGATAACCGAACATTTTTCCCAGATTCGCCCAAATAAATCCTTGCGATTTTTCTTGTTCAAATGTTCAAACAAACGCCCCTTGGCTTTTTTGTAATTTTCAAAACCACCGTGCGCTTCAATATGTTCAGGCGTTAAATTGGTAAACACCGCCACGTCGTAGTTGATTCCCAAATGACGAAATTGCTCCAAACCCTGAGAAGATGTTTCCACCACCGCGTATTGGCAGCCGGCTTTGACCATCTGTTTCAAAAGTTTTTGCAAAGCAAAGCGCCCTAACATCGTCATCTTACTTTTGTTTAAAAATTCTTTGTCAGCAATTTTAATTTTAACAGTGGAAGTAAAACCGACTTTGTATCCGGATGCTTCAATCAAACGCGCGATCATCTCCACGGTGCTGGATTTGCCGTTGGTGCCGGTCACCCCAATAATAATCATTTTATCCGAGGGAAAACCGTAAAGCAGATTGGCCAAAACCGCCAATTTCCAATGATACAAACGCATCACCCATTTCGGTAAAATCTTTTTCAAAAGTTGTTTGATTTTGTACATCATAAATCGTTTTTCTTATTATGAAATTTTTTATAAACTTCTTTTAATTGTTTGTTGGTGATATGAGTATAAACCTGAGTGGTCATAATACTGCTGTGCCCCAACATCGTTTGCACCGAACGAATATCCGCACCATTAACCAATAAATCCGTGGCATAAGAGTGACGCAAAGTATGCGGTGTCACTTGCTTGGCAATGCCGGCCGCCTTGGCATATTTTTCCACCAAACGCTGAACACTTCTTGTAGTCAGCCCTTTCGGGTCACCATTATCGGTGCCGGCGCGGTCGTGACGGACAAACGCCGACGGACTGAAATCGGTTCGCAAAGCCCAATAATTTCTCAGGGCTTCTTTGGCTTCCGGTGATAAAAAGACAATTCTCAATTTACTCCCCTTTCCACGCACCGTAAACTCCTCTTTATCCAAATTCAAATCCTCCTTTTTCAAAGCGCACAACTCGGAGACACGCAGGCCGGTGGAAAATAGAAGTTCCAATATGGCCCGGTCACGCTTTTGTATGACTTCATCTTCTTGCGTGGCGGCGGGGGCGGCCAACAAATCATCGACTTCCTCATTTTCCAAAAAATCCACCTGACGCTCCGGCATTTTTGCCAATTCCACTTTTTCCGGTGACATCACGTCCAAATCTCGCTTGGCTAAATATTTTAACCAGGAACGCAAAGCAATCAAATGATAATTTTGGGTATTTTTCTTCAGGTTTTCATTGCCGGCGGTTTCCAAACGATTCAACCACTTCCGATATTCCCGCAAATTATCTTGATTTAACTCTTTTAACGACAAAGGCCGGCCATTATCGGCCAGCCATAAACAAAAGCGATTCAAATAAAAGGCGTAATTATTGATAGTACGCAAAGATCGATTTTTTTCAATTTCCAAATAATCCAAAAAATCTTTTAAGTATTTTTCCAGATCATTCATCGGGGTTATTTATTTTTATTAACGACAATCTTATCAATTAAACCGTAGTTTTTAGCCTCCAAAGCACTCATAAAATGGTCACGATCGGTGTCCACTTCAATTTTCTTAATCGGTTGCTTGCTGTGATAATGCAAAATCTCATTTAATTTCTTTTTGATTTCCAAAATGCGCTCGGCGTGGATTTTAATGTCACTGGCCTGCCCTTGCATCCCTCCCATCACCTGGTGAATCATAATTTCCGAGTTAGGCAAGGCAAAACGCTTGCCCGGCGCTCCGGCCGCGAGCAAAACCGCTCCCATACTGGCCGCCATCCCGATACAAATGGTGGAAACATCGGCTTTGATGTATTGCATGGTATCATAAATCGCCAAACCGGCCGTTACTGAGCCGCCCGGCGAGTTAATATATAATTTAACGTCTTTTTTGGAGTCTTGGCTGTCCAAAAACAATAATTGAGCAATGACGCTGTTGGCGACCATATCATCAATTTCCGTGCCCAAAAAGATGATCCTGTCCTTTAAAAGACGGGAATAAATGTCGTAGGCGCGCTCTCCTAGATTGGTTTTCTCAATAACGGTAGGGATTAACATATTTTTCAGTTTAATAATAAAAAAGCTTAGCAATTATCATTATAATACATTAAAAATAGAAAAACAATGAAAAAAGGAGAGCCGCTGCTCTCCCTTTTTATTTTACCGAAAATATAAATTCTACAACTAATCAACATCTCTAACATTTTTAATATCCATAATCCATTTTTTAAAATATCAAGGCTCTTATTTTTTCTTGCCTTTTTTATCATCTTCTTTAGCTTTGTTTCCTTTGTCCTTTTTAGCCTTCTTGGAATCATCACTTGAACCGGCTTGCGCCTTTTTTGCCAATCTTTCCTCTAACGCTTTTTTAGCAGCCGCCGCTTCCGCTGCTTTTCGGCGGTCCGCTTCCAATTTACGGGTTTCAGCCATCATTTTATGATCAAGCTCATAATTGCGTCGGCGCTCTTCATTATCGCGTTTTTTCAACTCATCTTCCAATTGAGGAATATAATTGCCCAAAGCGGAAATCAAATCGCTTAAATCAGAGCGGAAAAACTCATGACCCTTCATGGCGTTTCTTAAATAAGGAGCCATTATCAAAGCA
>DAIPKK010000023.1:0-13150 GCA_036769805.1 Patescibacteria group bacterium | reverse complement strand
AAAAGACAAAACGATGACGAGTTTGCGAGGAAAGGCCAATGAACCTTACAAATTTTCCGTACAAGCTAGCTGGCGGCGTTTTTTGATGCCCCCTTTTGTACTCACAAAAGGGGGCAAGCGCCGGTAGGCGTGAGTGGAAAAAGAAAAATATTAAAATAAAAATATAAAACTGTGGATAACTTTGAAAAAGTTTACGTTAATTTAACCTTCAATGTGCTATAATAGATAAAATTTCGGTGCCGAAGTGAGTTAAATCATAAAAAAAACCCATATGCGGAAAGGGAGTATTTTAGCGATCCTTTTGACGGGATTGGCCGGTTTTGGAATTTGGCCGAATTTGGTGGGCGCGGCGTCGGTGGAGCAAGTGATGATCAGTGAGGTGCAAATCAGTGGGCAAAGCGCCAAAGATGAATTTGTGGAGATTTACAATGGCGGCACGACGGACTTTGATTTAAGCGTTTGTCGATTGAATAAATACAGTGCTACCGGAACGATGTATTTGTTGCATCGTTTCGCCGGTGGCGCGCTGATCGCCCCGCAAGCCACGTTCGTGGTGGCGGGGGTGGATTATGCCGGCTCGGACGCGGTGTTTTATTCCACGACGCAAAGTTTGGCGGATAATAATAGCGTGTCGTTGGTGTGCAATGACAACGTGATTGATCTGGTGGCGTGGGGCGGGGTGACTTTATATGAAAATAATCCGATTGTCGCAACAAGCGATTTGCCACTGTGGTCTTATCAGAGAATAAAGAATTTAGATTCAGATGATAATATTTTAGATTTTACGATTGATGTGCCGAATCCGGGAAGTTTTGTTTGCGGCGTCGAGGATGTTGCCGGCGGGGATGGTGTTGGAATTATCAGTGAAGATGCAACAGAAAATAATTCTCCGGAGTTGTTGGAATCAGACGAGATTGTGAACGATGAAATGAATACTGATGCAAATATTTCTAGCGAGGAAACTGTCGGTGAAGTGGTAATCGTGCCACCGGATTTGCCGCTTGTAGAAGAATCTGTTGTTGAAGAGAGCGTCGCTGAAGTTTTGCCGGTGGAAGCGAGCGCAACGGAAACGGAAAATGAAACTGTGATTGAGCAGGAAGTTGTAAACAATAATGGGACATCAGAAAATTTGAGTGGCGGTTCTCCTGTAGTAGTGAATGTTGCCACGGACAGTCAAAAAGTTTTGCTGAATGAGCTATATCCGGCTCCTCAAAGCGGGGAGTTTGAATATATAGAATTGTACAACGCTGAGGGGTTTAGCGTCGATTTGGACAGCTGGTATTTAACGGATTTATCAGGTAAGAAATTTGTTCTTAAGAACATTGTTTTACTGGCCGGAGAATATCTGTCGTTGCCCTATTCGATGACGAAAATCTCTCTCAACAATGATGAGGATCAAATAAATTTATACAACGCGCGCGGGCAGTGGCGGCAGGGCGTGCGCTACGCCAAATCCGTGAAAGGCAAGGCATTGTTGTTGAACAGTGATTTGCAGTGGAAATGGGGCGCGCCCAGCGCCGGCCTGCCAAACGTGTTTGACGCGCCGAGCGTCAGTGTTGGCTCGGAAAGTGAATCAACGGAAGGCGCGCCCCAAACGTCTGGGGCGGTGAATCCTGTGAGTTCTGCCTCAGACGTGGCGGGGGGATCAAGTACGGTAAGCGCCGAGAGTGTTTCATCAAACGAAACGGCAAGCGCGGTGGACGTGGTGGCGGAAGAAGCACCGCCGATTTTGGAGAGCGTGGGCGGAGAATCTTTTTCGGAAGAAAATGAAGAATCTATAAGCAGTAAAGCGAAAACATCAAGTAAAGAAAAAACTTATCAAATGAGTGCTTTGTCTGAGTGGCAAGCTTGGGAAGCCAATGATTTGGTGCTAATCAGGGCGCGTGTCTTGATTGACAGTCAGTGGGGAATTACCAATCGTTGCTTTATCGCTGAAGGAAATTATGCTTTGCCGGTGTTGTGTACAACTTTGAAAGAAAAATTTGTGCTTGGCGAAAATATTGAATTGAAAGCTAAAGTGTATTTTAAGAATAATCAATTTGAATATTTGAAACCGCTTGAAGTGGATTTTTACGATCAAGAAGTTGACGTGACGTTTTCCGCTGATGGTCAAAGTGTTTCTGAATACCAATTGTGGCAAGATCAGGGTGTGGTGGATACTTTAAATTCCAGCGGGCGTATTGGGCGTTTGGCCAATGAAGCGTGGGTTTGGGATTTTCGTTTTCCCAAGAAATACAAATTGGCCATCGGTGATAGTGTCGCTTGGCAAGCGGTTTATTACAAAGGGGAAAATTATTTCATCGGCAAGAGTTTTTTGTTTGAAGAAGTCCCGCTAGCCACGCTCAAAGTTAAAAATATATTGCTGACTTCAGGTAGCGTGTCTTTTGACGCTTCGACCGGAAAATTTATCGGTAAATTTTTTGTGGAGCGTGGGCGCAAAGCCGCTCTTGTTCAATGTTTAAAATCTCTGTAAAATATAAGCAGACGATTTAGTTGTTAAGTTTTTGATTTATGGAAGCGAAAAAATCACTGAAAATGCTGACGCTTTGCCAAAAAATTTGGCCGGGCTTGCTTTTGACGGTGATTTTTTTCGTTTTATATTTGTGGGGAATGAAGTTTTATGTTGATAATAGCCAGTTCAATTCACCGGATGAAAGTGCCAATTATTATTTTTTGCAAAACTTAACGCAGACCGGGCAAATTCCTGTGGCGCAAAGTGAAGGAATGACTGACATCGTGCATCCGCGCAGTATTTTGGTCTGGCAAAATAAATTGGTGCCGATTTCTTTTCCCGGTTTGATTTATGTTTTAGCGCCCTTTTATTGGCTTGGTGGTTTGTGGGGAGTGTTTGTTTTTTATGGGATTTTGTTTGTTTTCTTTTTGTATTTATTGTGGCGTTGGATTCAGCGAGAAAATTTACCAAAATATTTATGGTGGATCGCGGCGCTCCAACCGGCTTTGTGGTATTATCTGTTTCATCCTTTGTTTAACAGTGTTTTGAGTTTCCTGTTGGGTTTCAGCGCTTTGTTTTTATTGACCGAAAAATCACGTTTTGCCAGGTATGGCGGGGTTTTCGCGCTGAGCGTGGCGTTGTGGGTGCGACCGTTTGATTTGGTTTATCTGGGACCGATTTTATTGTTGGGAGCGATTTATTACCAAGTGAAGTGGCGCCGCGCTTTGTCTTATTTGGCGTTTATCGGCGGGGGCGCTTTGTTGTTTTTTGGATTGAGTAATTACGCGGTTTATGGGCATCCTTGTTTATTCGGTTATACTTTACCCAAACCCACGAACGTCGGCGGCGAGCAAGTTTTGGATTATTGGCGCAGTGTGAAATTATTTTTGAAAAATACTTGGTATTTTATCGGGCAACTGTTTTGGCCATATTTTGCGGGGGCGGCGCTCGGTGTGGGAGCTTATTTGTGGACGTGGCGGCGGAGTGAGAAAATTTATCATTTTTTGATGGCTTGTTTGTTATTCGGTGGTGGCGCGTTGATTTTATTTTATGGTTTTGGTGATTTAAACGATCATGTGGTGAAAAATAATATCAGTATCGGTGGAGCTTTCGCGCGTTATTGGCTGCCCATCTATTTTTTGATGACAGTTCCCTTGGTTTATTTTTTTGAAAAACTGAAAGTTTCCGCTTGTCGTTGTCGGACTTTATTGTTGGTTTCGGTTTTGGCGATTTTTGCCGTTTATGCCGTGTGGTGTCGTAATAATGACAGTTTGATACAAGAACGTCAGAATTTGGCGGCCGGAATTGTTGAGAAAAATATTTTGCAAAAAATTATTCCTGATAATGTTATTTTGGTACTTGATCGGGAGGATAAATATTTTTTCCCAGAACGCACAGTCATTCACTTGTCGGAATTTCAAGATGATTATGCTTTGGCTGGGATTGGTGATTTGTTGCGTGCGGGGCAGTCGGTGTATTATTACGGGTTTACTTTGGGGGAAATCGATTGGAATTATTTGCATCAGAAAAAATTGGATCCTTTGTCGTTGCGTTTGAATCATTTGTTGGATGGTGAAGAAAAAAGTTTATATCAATTTGAACTTTATGAATAAAATAGTGTTGCTAAATTTTTGTTTGCTTTTACTGTTGTCACTTTATGTTTTGGTGGCTGATTTGGGTTTTCTGGGGGCGTCTTTTATTTATTCACCCAATAATTACACGCCCTGGGCTTCTCATTTTTGGCCGCGCGCCAATTACGAAGTGTTTGATGAATCGGTGGTTTTGCATCAATCAACTTGGTTGGATTTGAATTTGCCGGTGATGTTTCAGTCGGCTCGCTTGGAAATGAGCGGTGAAGGTTTGGAAAATCTGACTTTCGCTTGGAAGGAATCGGTGGAAGGGGAAATTTTGTTGCTCAGCCCGCCCCCCACGAACGGTGTGGCGTTGGTTGATCTATCCGCCATTCCCGAGCCGCGCTACCTGGTGTTTTCTTTGGAAGAAGGGCAAAGCGCGCGGCTGAATCGTTTAAGAATTTCTTTTGAGAAACCGCGTTGGTTTTATGATTTTAAGAAAAATGTGCTAAAATGATTATGAATTTAAAAACAAGTGATTATTTGTTGTTGCTGAACGGAGCGTGGCTGGGGGGAGCGTGGTGTTTGGAGTTTTTTTATCCCAATGTTATTTTCGCTTGGTTTGATTTACGAATATTCACTTTGATTTATTTGTTGTTGGTGGTTTATGTGCTTTTGAAAAATAATAAATAAGAAAAATTTTATGAATGGTTCTTGTGTGTTTTGCCAAATCGTGCAGGGAATTATACCGGCACACAAAATTTATGAAGACGAATTTACCATGGCGTTTATGGATAGATCGCCGGTAAATAAAGGCCATGTTTTGGTTATTCCTAAAGATCATTATGCTTTATTGGAGAAAATGGAAAAAGATGACGCTCGTCATTTGATGGCGACCGTCCAAAAAGTCGGTAAGGCGGTAATGCGTTTGCCAAATGTGATTGCCTATAACGTTCGTTTGAATAACGGACCGGGCGCCGGCCAAGTGGTGGAACATGTGCATTTTCATGTTATCCCTCGTTACGCCGATGACGGTTTGGAAGATTGGAAGGGGCAAGAATATTCTGATGAGGAAGTTCGTGAAACCAGAAATTTGTTAATCAAAAACATTTAATTTTTGAGAATTTTGACGTGGTTCGGGAGAAAAGAATTTTTCAGCCTGAATTTACGAAAAAATTGTTGATATTTTAGCTTAAAAAACTCCCTTGAAAAAGGGTGTTTTTTTATTGACGAGCGCGCATTTATTATGTTAAAATATGCTTA
Source organism: Patescibacteria group bacterium (assembly GCA_036769805.1). Taxonomy (GTDB): domain Bacteria; phylum Patescibacteriota; class Patescibacteriia; order DYGC01; family DYGC01; genus DYGC01. Next base: position 7,864 of record DAIPKK010000023.1, on the reverse strand, counting down.
ACATTAATTAATAATCAAAGGCTTTAAAGGAGGCCCTCAATGATTAATGCTAAACGCCGTAAAGGCGAGACTTTTGAAAGCTTAATTCGCCGTTTTAACCGCTTGATGGTTAAAAGCAAGAAAGTGATTTTGGCGAAGTCAAAACGTTTTACCACAAAGGAAAAAAACGAATTGGCTTTGAAAAATTCGGCCCTGCGCCGCTTGCAAACCAAAGGTAGAATGGATAATTTGCGCCGTAAGGGCAAATTGGAAGAAAGCCGAGAAAGATACTGGTAAAAACGGCGGGGGCGCAAGCCCCCGACCCTCCAGTTTTTTCCAAGGAAAATAAAATCAGGGAAAATAAAAATTAAAATAATATTATGTTGACTAAAAAATTTACGAAGGTATTTTTGAGTATTTTAGGAGTACTGGTCTTCGCAGCCGGTATTTTTTTTATTTCAAAAACTCCGGTTTTGGCGGTGGCGACTGATATGTTCGCCGGTGACGCCGAAGGTTTTCAGGAAACGGTTGGCTTATCCGATGCTTCTTTGTCAACGATTATTGGAAATATAATCAATATTGTTTTAAGTGTTTTGGGAATTGTTTTGGTGATTTTGATCATTTACGGTGGGATTATTTGGATGAATGCCGGCGGTGATGGAGAAAAAGTAAAAAAAGCTAAAACTATTTTGATGAACGCCGGTATTGGTTTATTGATTACCGTGTCTGCTTGGGCAATCGCTTCGTTTATTATTCGTTCTTTGGGGCAAGCCACCGGTGATGAAGGTTTGGCCGGTGGTGGATATAGTGGCGGCAATGTGTTCGGCGGGAGTTCCGGGACTTTGCGTGGTGGTGCTTTGGGAAAAATAATTCAGACTCATTACCCAAATCGTGGTGCCAACGACGTGCCGCGCAATGCCAAAATTTTTGTTTCTTTTTTTGATCAAATAGATGTCGCTTCGGTGCGTGATATGAGTGGTAATGTTAACACTGACAGTGTGAAAATTTATGTTTTGACTGCCGGTGATGATTGGAGTGCCGGACAAGATGAAGCTTTGGAAAATGTGCAAGTGGAAATTTCCGATGACTTGCGCACTTTACGTTTTAGCCCCAGTGAATATTTAGGGAGCACTACTGACAGTGTTTCTTACGTGGTTTGGTTGGGACCGGAAATTATGAAAAGTTCCGGTGGCCCGGTTTTTGCCAATGGTGAATTTTATTATTGGCAATTCAGTACCGCGACCGTCATTGATACCATCGCCCCGAAGGTTTTGGAGGTTTCTCCGGTTGATCCGAGCGCCGGTTGTTTGGGTGGTTGTCATCCACGCAACAAGTTGATTCAAGTTAAATTCAGCGAACCGGTTGATCCGTTGACGGTTTCCGGTCGCACCAATAATGGTTTTACAAATTTGATTGCCGGCCAAGGTTTGAACGTGGAAGGAACTTGGTCCAGTGCCAATAATTATCAGATGGCGGTGTTTACTCCGGAATCGCAATGCGATGGCGTGACCGTCAACTCTTGTGGTGATCCGGTTTATTGTTTGCCGGGTGCCAGCACTTTTTCCAATCAAATCAAATCCGCCACTTTGGCGGAAGCCGGACAAATCGGTGCGCTTTTCCCATATGACGGCGTGGTTGATTTATCCGGCAATGCTTTGGATGGAAATGCCGATGGCGTGGCTGATGGACGAGATGCTGATTCTTATGCTTGGCAATTTACCACTAACAATGAGTTGAGAGTTACTCCGCCGAGAATCTTGAGTATGATTCCGGGGTTGGATTCTGAAAATGTGACGCCCGATACCAATATCGAAATTACTTTTAGCAGTCCGTTATTGGCAAGTAGTATTGCCAAAGGCGTCCAGGTTTATGAAGGTGAATATCAGTCATCCGGAAAAGTGACGTCCGCCTATTTGTGGAACGGTCCGCAACGCATCAGTTTATTGCCGAATAATAATAACGTTTTGGTTTGGGAACATTTTATTCCTTTGAATGTCGCGCCGGAGGGCGAAGCCAGTATTATTTATGTTCCTCAAGTTTTATCCGGATTGAAAGATGATTGTCAGAATTGTTTCTTGCCGGCCGGTGGTCCCGGTTGCACAACGACTGATTGGCAAGAAGGTCCTTGGTCCGAAGGCAATGGCGTTTTTCCTAATTGCACAATGCAAAATGATTAAAAATAAATAAAATATACCTTAATATGCTTACTTGGCTCAAAACCGCAAAAAAGAAAACAGGTTTTTTCCTGTTGTTTTTAATGTTAATTATTCTGGGAGGATGGTCGGTCCTGCCGGTATCCGCCGTTAGCAATGATATGTTTGCCGGTGACGCGGACGCTTTTCGTGATACGGTTGGTTTTTCAGAAGAGCCATTGTCGGTAATTGTCGGTAATATTATTAACATTGTTTTGAGTTTGCTCGGCATTGTTTTGGTAATTTTGATCATTTACGCCGGCATTACCTGGATGACCGCCGGTGGCGATCAGGAAAAAGTCAAGAAAGCCAAAACGATTTTAATGAACGCCGCCATTGGGTTGTTGATTACCGTGTCCGCTTGGGCGATTGCTTCGTTTATTATCAGTTCTTTGAATCAGGCGGTTGGTGATGGTGAAGGTAGTGGCAGCGGTAGCGGTTCCGGTAGTGGGAGTTTGGGCGGTGGTAGTGGTAGCGGTTCCGGCAGCGGTGGTTTGGAAGCGTTTCAAGTGAAAAGTATTGTGCCGAGTTCCGCGGTTAAGGTGCGTAATGTGAAAGTCAGAGTTTTGTTTAATAGAGATTTGGATTCCGGTACCGTTAATGGTGCCAATATTTACGTGGAAAACGCCGGCGTTCCGGTGGATGGAACAGTCACTTTGGCGTCCAACCGCGTGGTGGAATTTGTGCCTAACACGCCTTGTCCGGAGCCCAATCAAACTTATAAATGTTTTGATGCCGATACTGATTATACGGTAGTGGTGAAGAGCGTGGTGGCGAACAGTAACGGCGATCTTTTGGGTGAAGATAAAACCGCTAATTTCACGACCGGCGCGGTGGTGGATGTGGCGGCGCCGAGCGCCACAATTTTGTTGCCGACCAATTATCAAAGTGTGTCTGCTGATGATAGCGTGAACATTCAAACGGAAGTGACGGATGATGGTGGCGTTTCTTTGGTGGAATTTTTTGCCGCCAATAACAGTTTTGCCGCGCCGATTGCCGTTGACCCGCCGAGTAATAAAGCGGTTTTGGAAAACGCCTGGTTGGTGGAAGGTTCGTTGTTGTCTTTGGTTCCTTTGCAAGTAAAGGTTTCTGATATTGCCGGCAATGACGGACAAAGTGAAGTGGTGCGCGTGAAAATTCGTCCGGCCTATTGTTTTAATGGAAAATTGGATGCTGATAAAGGTGAAACCGCCATTGATTGCGGTGGTGATTGCGGCGCTTGTGCCGGTTCATCCTGTGACAGTGATGAAGATTGCGGCAGTGGTTTTTGTTCCGGTGGTTTGTGTCAGATGCCGATAAAAATCACTTCCATCAGTCCGGATGAAGGTAAGAGTGGTAATTTTATGACGATTCGTGGCGTGAATTTCAGTCAATATGAAGAAGGGAAAAGCAAAGTGTTTTTTGTAAATCGTGCCAATGGCGACGAGGTGGAAGCGGCGGTGGCTTGTGTCGGTTCATGGCAGCCGGATTCGGTGGTGGTGGAAGTTCCGGAATTTGCCGGTTTGGCCAATGATGGCAGCGATGCCTTTGTCGTGAAAGTGCAAAGTAAAGAATTGTGTGATGGCCAAGCGTGTTCCGATAACACTGATAATGATTATGGTTGGAAAGGTTATTATATTTACAATTCTGATTTATCTTTCCCGGGTTTGTGCGGCATCAATCCGCAGAGTGTTTTAACCAAAACCACGGTGGAATTGAGCGGTACCAATTTATCATCAGTCAGCAAAATTTATTTTGGACAATATCCGGCTGATCAAGGCGGAACAATCAGTAGTACGCGTATTGATGGAGTTTTGGTGCCGAATTTGGTGCCTGGTATGGTGCAGGTAACCGTGGTCAATGAAAGTAATCAAGTCAGTAATCCGGTTTACGTCAAAATTTTAAAAAGTCAGGAAGTGCCGGAAATTTTAAATATCAGTCCGACCAGTGGGGCGCCCGGTCAGTATTTGTACATTGAAGGTAAAAATTTCGGGCAGACGGTCGGTAACGTGTGGTTTAGTAACAATAACGTCGGTAAAGTTTTGGCTGATGTCAGTTTCCCGGCTGATTGTTCTAAAGATTGGTGGAAATCAAATTTTATTTTAGTGAAAGTGCCGAACGTGGCGATGGGTGAATATAATATCACCATTGAAAATACTCAGGGGACGAGCGCGGAATTTCCGTTTACCGTTAACAATCAACCTTTGTCTCCGGGAATTTGTAAAGTAGATCCGTTGTCCGGCCCGCCAGCCACGCCCGTGGTGATTTACGGCGACGGTTTTGGCACCGCCCCGATGGAGTTGTTTTTGGATACGCAACCGTTTACGGAAATCGGTTCTTGGCAGGATAAAAAAATTGAAACTAATATCCCGTCAATCGGTAGTGGGAAATACGACATTCGTTTATTGAATTCCGCCGGTGTTTACAGTAATTCCTATAATTTCACCGTTCAGTATTGCACCGAGGACGCGCAATGTGAAGATGGTTTGGCGTGTTGCGCTGACGGCACTTGCCGCGCCACTTGCCAAGCGGCCGATATGGGTAAGGCGATGTATCAGTGGAAATTTTCCACCGGTAGCATCCCGTTTGTACCTAAGGTGATTGAATCAAAAACTTGCGATGGTAATTTACAATCACCGTCACCGTGGTTTAATTCTGACAACGCTTGCGTGAACGCCGTAGCGAGCGCTCGTTTTAATACGGAAATGGATGAAGCGTCATTGTCATCCAGTGTTAAAGTTAAGAATTGTGGAGCTGATGCCAATTGTGATTGCGATGTCGCCAATCCTTGTACCGATGTTAATGGAAATATTACGATTGTTGATACCAGTGAAAGTAATCCGGATGGCACGACTCGTGCCATGAACGGTTTTGTCTTCGCGCCGAGTGCTCATTTTGTCGCCGGTGAATGGTATAAGGTAACTATTGCCAAGGGCGCTATCAGTAAAGATGGTAATGCTTTGCCGCAAGATTACAGTTGGAAATTCCAAATTCGTGACAGTGAAGCATTCTGTGCCGTGGAAAAAGTGGAAGTGATGCCTTTAAATAAGATTATCGCCACCAATGAAACAGCCGCTTATAACACGGTGGTGAAGGGCGCCAATTGTTTGTTGTTGAATCCGGCCGATTACGGTTTTGTTTGGTCAATGGAAAATAATACTGATGATTATGCTGAGTTTGTGGCGGAGAGTGGTGACGCGGAATTTGATAATTATAAAGATATTTTGGGTTTGAAGGTAACTCCTTCCGGTCATAAAGTGGAAGTGATGTGCGCCGTCAGTGATGAGTCCAATACTTATACCAACAGAACCCCGGCGCGGTTTGTGGTGACTGAAGGCGGTTCGGTTTTGTCTGTCAAACAAATCAGTGATTGCAGTAAGAATATTCCGTCACCGTCACCGGCGCGTAATTATGAAAACGCTTGTTTGAACACGGTGGTGAGCGCTCAATTTAGCGCGCCGATCAGTATCGCCGATTTGAATAACAATAAAATTTTGTTGGAACGTTGCAACGGGAATCCGGCGGAAGAGGATGTCACTTGCAATCAGCCGGTGGTTTTGACTTTCCCGGCCAGTTCCTATTTGCGTGATGCCAATAATCAAGTGATTGGTTTTGTCGCCCAGCCGGCGGCTGATTTGGTGGCCAACACTTGGTATCGCGCGACCGTGAAAGGGAATAATGATGGAGTGACCGGTCAAGTGAATATTGATGGCGTCATCAAAAATATTTATTTATTAAATGATTATACTTGGACCTTTAAAACAGGCTCGGCGGTTTGTTCTTTGGAGAAAGTGGTGGTGAATCCGTCCCAAGCCACGATCAGCGCGCCGAATGGCACTCAGGATTATGTTGCCTGTCCGTTCGCGGCCGATTGCAATATGATTAAATTATCTAACGTTAAATGGCAATGGGCGGCCAGTCCGTCCGAGCCGGTGAATTTGAGCGCCGGTAGCGGCCCGGTGCGCACAGCGGCGGCCTTGCAAGAGACCGGAACTACACCGGTTAAGATTTCCGCGTCCTATGAAGGCGTGCAAGCGAGTGCTGATTTGTATATTAAATTTGCCGCTCCGCAGTTGAGTTATTTTTATCCGCAGTGCAATGAGGCTTGCGTTAATTCGGCGGTGGGTGTGGAATTCAGCCAATCAATTGATTTGGAACGTTTAAGTATGGGCTTATATAAGTGTGCCAATGAATCTTGTTTGGATTATAATTTACAATTGATTTCCGGTGATATTGTCAGTGTCGGTGATGGGGAGTTGATTGATCCGTCCAGTAATCGCGCCTTTGCTTTTAATTATTCCGAAAATTTGTTGGCCAATACTTATTATAAGGTTGTTGCTAAAAACGTTTATGCCCAGACCAGTAATAAAGCTTTAAGCAACTATAATGTTGATAAAAACAGTGACGGTGAAAAAGATGCTTATGAATGGATATTTAAAACCAACGCTACCGGCACGCTTTGTACTTTGAAGAGCGTAAAAGTTTCTCCGGTGAAAACGCAGGTGTCTTACATCGGTGCCAAACAAGAATATTTGGCCATGCCGATTGCCGATAAAGATGTGTGCAATCCGCGTGGTAATTTGTTAAATCCTTATAATTTCGTGTGGAATTGGCAGAGTAGTGATGTTGAGCGCGCCTCAATCACCAGTTTGAGTTTGAACTCTAATTTACCTGAATATTGTGCTTCCAATTGTTTGTTAAAGGGCAGTAAAGCCAATGTCATTTTGTGCGGTAACGGCACTGTTGAAAAAGGCGAAGATTGTGATGATAACAATACTAATGACAATGATGGTTGTTCACGAAATTGTTTGTGGGAAGGTAGCGCCGCCCCCACGTGCGGTAATGGAACTGTCAATTATGGTGAGGCTTGCGATATCGGTTTGGGCGCGGTTGGCTGTACTGATAATTGTTTGCGCACCGGTGTGTTATCGGCGGTTTGCGGGAACGGCAAAGTGGAAAAGGGCGAGGCTTGCGATGACGCCAACACTTTGGGTGGTGATGGCTGTGATGCCAATTGTTTAAACGAAGGAAATAATATTGCTGAAAATATTTGCGGTAATGGTATTCGGGAGAGTGTGGCCGGCGAAGCTTGCGATGATGGTAATCGCAAGAGCGGTGATGGTTGTTCGGTCAAGTGTTTATTGGAAGGTTACAGCAGCTTCACGGTGAACGGCGAAGCGGTTTGCGGTGACGGCATTGTCAATCGTGGCGATGACGGCGCGGTGGCGGCGGCGCGCGGTGAAGCGTGTGACGACGGTAATGTTTTAAACGGTGATGGTTGTAGCAATAAATGTTTATTTGAAGGCGCGTCCGATGAAACTTGTGGTAATAATATTATTGATAAAGGCGAAGCTTGTGATGATGGTAATACCGCCAACAACGATGGTTGCAGTAATAAGTGTTTGTTTGAAGGCAATGAAAATTTGGAATTATCTTGCGGCAACGGCACGGTGGAACGAGGTGAAGATTGTGATGATGCCAATATCTATAATAATGATGGTTGTTCTTCTCAATGTTTGTGGGAGGGCGCCAACTTTACCGACGAAAAATGCGGTAATAACAGCAAGGATTATGGCGAAGCCTGTGATGATACCATGGCCGGTTGGGAATCTTTATGTGACAGTAAATGCTTATTTGTTGGAGGTAGTGCCGCCACCGGTTCCATTTGCGGTAATGGTGATGTCGGGGAAGGTGAGGCTTGCGACGACGGAAAT
>DAIPKK010000001.1:0-55715 GCA_036769805.1 Patescibacteria group bacterium | reverse complement strand
GGCTTCATCACGCTTATCAAAAATTGTCAGCTTAACGGAACGATTCAAATAAGCTTGTTGGCGCAAATGGGTAATGATTTTATCCCATTTATAGGTGGTAACCGTAAAAATACTGGCATCGGCTTTAAAACTAACTTTGGTACCGGTTTCAAAGTCCTCTTCCGGCGAGTTATATAAATCCTTATCCGATTTTTTAAATTTCCCCATGTCTTTAACCGGCGCCACCGGCTTACCGGTATGATATTCCTGAAAATAAGTATGGCCATTACGACGCACTTCCACGCGCAACCACTCGGACAAAGCGTTCACCACAGACACGCCCACCCCGTGCAAACCACCGGACTTATCATAACCGCCTTCCCCGAATTTACCACCGGCATGCAACTTGGTTAACACTGTTTCCAAAGCGGACACTTTGGTCACCGGATGAATGTCCACCGGAATACCACGTCCGTTATCAAAAACCTCAATGATTTCTCCCGGTAACAAACGCAAAACAACCTGATCACATTGACCGGCCATCGCTTCATCAAAAGAGTTATCAACCACTTCCCAAATTAAATGATGCAAACCTTCACCGGCGGTATTACCGATATACATCCCGGGACGACGACGCACCGCTTCCAAACCTTCTAAAATCGTAATCTTACTAGCGTCATAATCACTTTTTACATTTGTTTTTGCCATATAAAACTGATAATTTGGTTTAGTTTGTGGACCTGAGGGGACTCGAACCCCTTACCTCAGCAATGCGAATGCTGCGCTCTACCAGATGAGCTACAGGCCCAAAGTGTTTTTATTATAGAGATATTTTTGAGAGAAATCAAGGAAGCACCACAGAAAAATTGTCCGCTTGGACGATTTCTGATAAAATAAACTCAATCTTAATTCTCTTTTTTTATTATGGTTTTTAATCCCGCTCGACAATTTGAAAAGGTAAGCACCCGCCCACCCTATTCAGTGGACACAGAACGAACAACAACTCCGGAGATGCTTCGGGTGAAAATTTTACAATTGATGGAAAGCAATGCCGCCGGTGGGCAGAAAGAAAAACCCGATAAAAAATTTCAACAAAAAATTTTAACAAGCACGCTCAAACAATTAGCGGAAACACGCAACGCCGAAATGAAAAATCTAAAAAATCCCGAGCTGAATAATCTCCTCAATACGGAAGGGAAAATTCAAATGGATAATTACCAAGAGATTGTTTATGATGCCGCAGCAATTGAACAAGACAAAAAGAAAATTCACGAACAAGAACTGGAATTTAGTGGTTTGCAAGATGAAAAAATTTTAGCTTTCAAAAAAGAAGAATATCGCACAACGACTTTGGAGGACACGCTTGCAAAATGGAAACAAAGTCAAAATGAGCGACCGGGCGCGCAGGCGGAAATGGCCATCACGATATTGCTCAATCATTTTTTAGGTGATGAATTTATTGTCGCTCGCTCCTCTGACTATGATGATTATTTTCATAAAACCGATCAGGTTTTATTTCATAAAACTACCGGACAAGCAATCTGTTCTTTTGATGATTTATACAGTGACCGTCCGGACCAAAAACGCGCCCTGGAAAAACTGAACACTTCGGTGAAAATCGCGCAACGTGGTGGTAATCAAGTAAAATATGGATTACAACTCCATCCTGAAACAAAACAATTGCGTTTGGGGGCCATTCAAAATGTTCCCAATTTTTGTTTGAGTATTCAACCGACGGAAATCAGCGCCGTGGTGACATGGTTAAAGGATAAACAATCACCGGATAAAACGGCTGTCGCTCAAAAAATTGCAGAAAAACTGATCAATTTAATTATTACACAAAGTGAATATCAATTAAATTTAAGCGGACGTGATTTTGTCGGACACGGGGCGGTGAGGAAGAATTTGGAGAATACTGTTAAATTGATGACTCCATATTTAGCGGGAAAATAAACGTAGCTTCGCCCACGGGATCCCAGACAAAAATTTTTTAAATAAAAATTTTTTCTGGGATGACTCCATACAGCCGGGGAATCCTGGGTCAAAACAATTTCCCGCATTATCGCTATCATCTTAATCTGCGTAAACAATGGCAAAAAAAACCCCCGAACGTGTGTTCGGGGAATGAATTTTTCTGCGTAACGCTGCTTAGCGACAGCGCCTCACCAGTGAAAGGAACTCTTCCACCAAATTGGGATAGGCCGACATGACCACCGGCACCGGCGTCTGGAAATCGTACGGGCGAAGACCGATGTCATTGCCGCTGAAGTCGCAGCAAGCACCGCCGACCGCCTTGATCATCCGATAGCCGGCACCCAGCTCATGCTGTTTCTGACTGAGACTGACATAGAGATCAGCATCCCCCATCGCCACCAACGCCATCTCCCACGATGCCGATCCATAAGAACGGAAATAGCCTTTCTCGTTCTTGAAAATGTCGTGGGCCAAATCGCGATTCTCGGGATAATAGAAATCCATGAGCATAATCATTTTACCAAGGTTAAAATCCGCCTTGGCACGGCGCAACTTGGGATCCCAAGATGTGCCATTCACCAACAACTGCTGGCGGCTCAGGTCCAGATACTCGTCAGTATTGGCCAGGACGCTGACGCGACCGCCCAGATTGTAAACCATGGACTGACGCACCTGATTGAACGTCGGGCGCTTGGTCGTGCTCAGCACCGTTATGCAGACGGCGTGAGGCAAATAAACCCCAAACTCCGGCAGGCTGTTCCGGTAGTTGAGCGAACCGTCAATCGGGTCAATGCAGACCCACTTGGCGTCGTCCGGAATTTGTTCTTCCATTCCAGCCTCGTAGATCAGCCACTTGCCTTCCAAGCAAATCATGTCAGCCCCACCTTCAATGGTGATGCGACCGACTTCCCGGCGCGACTGGAAATACTCCAGCAGGACTCGGCCGACTTCGTGGTCGGCGCGCAATTCGGTGTCATTTTTCAGATCACCGAAATTGTCACCCTGCCGAAGAATTTCACGACCGGTATCGCCCAATACTTTCAAAACCTTTTCAACACCTTTCAGACAATCGGTTAGTAACATGTCACCCTCCTTGCGTGTGAAAAACGCAACCCATAATTTACACAATCAAGCCTCTCCCTGTCAACAATAACAACACAAAACAGGGGGGAAAACCATGGACGAACCACGCTACATCCGCCACGTCGCAACGTGGCTTTTTTTTTATAAAAAAAAGAGGATGTTCACATCCTCACTGAAAAAATCACTTCTTATCACGCGGCCCCTCATAAAGACCGCATTGCCCATTGGCAAACTTCAGATGTCGCTTTTCAGCGGCACATTTTAATTTGCTCCGGCAATGAAACTGGCAAGTAAACAGCTGTGAAGTGTCATCAGCCAACTTGCAGAAATGACTACCTTTTAAAAACATCTCTTTAACAACAAAAAAACCCTTCCCTTCTTCAGCATTATTTCTCAACCAAAGCATCTGCTTATCGGTCAATTCTTGAATATCCATGGTCCCCTCCTTTTCCACAGACTAATATCATCGCAAAAATAAGGCGGGGTGTCAAAAAAATCTACAAATTGACAGTTATCGCTTTTTTTTATACCCTTATGTTAAGCAAAAAATAATTTTTAACAATAAAAAAATATGCGCTTACTTGTAACCGGAGGCGCCGGTTTTATCGGCTCAAATTTTATTCATCACATGTTGGAAAATCATCCTGACATTTATTTGGTGAATTTTGATAAACTGACCTATGCCGGAAATTTGGATAATTTGGCAGACATTGCCAATGACCCGCGTTATCATTTTGTGCAAGGTGATATTACTGATTTGGAATTATTAAACAAAACCATCCAAGAACATCAATTGGACCATATCATCAACTTTGCCGCTGAAACCCACGTTGATCGTTCCATTCACGGCGGTTGCAAAGATTTTGTTTTGACCAACACTTTGGGCACGCAAATGTTGCTGGACGCGGCTCGCACCAATAAAATTCAAAAAATGGTTAATGTCTCCACCGATGAAGTTTATGGAGCCTTGGAATTGGAAAATATGGATGAAAAATTCACCGAAGAAACCCCGATTATGCCGAACATGCCTTATGCGGCTGCCAAAGCCGGTGGTGATTTGATGTGTCATGCTTATTTTGTCACTCATAAAGTGCCGGTAGTGGTAACTCACTGCTCCAACAATTACGGGCCATTTCAATTTCCGGAAAAACTGATTCCCTTTTTTACTTTTAAATTATTAAAAAATGAAAAGGTGCCGATGTACGGTGATGGTTTGAATGTGCGTGATTGGATTCACGTCCGCGACCACGCCAGTGCCTTGGATTTATTATTGCAAAAAGGCGCCCCGGGAGAAGTTTACAATATCGGTGCTGACAACGAACGCAACAATTTGGAATTAACTAAAATGATGCTGAAAGTTTTGGGTAAAGATGAATCAATGATTGAATATGTTGCCGATCGTCCCGGCCATGACCGCCGCTACGCCATTGATGCTACCAAAATCACAAATCTAGGATGGACACCAAAATACACTGCGGACAAATTTGAACAAGGTTTAACCGAAACTGTGGAATGGTATAAAAACAATACCGAATGGGTGGAAAAATTATGGAAACGCAAAGATGAATTTAACGCCCATTTAAACAAATAAATATGTTATTTGATCTAAAAAGCTTTTTGGGACAAACCAAGAACTATTATCTTACGCCCATAGAATTAAAAGATTTCATTGATTTTGAAGTAAAAAGAATTTATTATCTTAATCAAGTTAACGATGATGGTGTTTTTACCGGTGCCCATTGTCATCACAATGAAAAAGAATTATTTATTGTTATTAATGGTAGTGCTACATTGGTTTTGGATCGCGGACAAGGTTTGGAAGAAATTACTTTAAATGCCAATCAATCGGTTTTTATTGATAGTTATATTTGGCATCACTTTAAAGACATTAGCAAAGACACAATTATCCTGGCTTTATCCTCTACCAATTATAGTCCGGACCGCAGCGATTACATTGAAAACTACGAAGATTACTTGAAAATTCGCGATGAAAAGCTTTTAAATCGCGACAAATAGCCAAAACAATTGACTTTTTCCAATCTTTTCTATAATATATAACAAAATTTAGCGATTTTTTTATTTGATAATTTTAACTTTTATGGCAGATCAAAATCCGGTTTCCAAGTATTTACAAGAGACAAAGTCTGAGTTGAAAAAAGTGACTTGGCCAACCAAGAAACAGACCATCAACGACACCTTGTTGGTATTGGCGATGAGCGTGGCGATGGCCGCTTTCATTGCTGTTTTGGACTATGTGTTCAATTTCGGCTTAAGCCAATTAATTTCTTTAAAATAAAAATTTATGGCACGGCAAGTCGCAAATCTTGGCCGAAGATGGTACGCCATTCACACCTATGCCGGTTATGAAGAAATGGTGGCGGAAAATCTTCTGCAAAGAATCGAAGCATTTAACATGCAGGATCAAATCTTTAACGTTTTAGTGCCGGTGGAAAAACAGATTAAAATCCGTAACGGCAAGAAAAAAGTGGTTACTGAAAAAATTTTTTCCGGATATGTCTTGGTGGAAATGACCGTTAACGATGAATCATGGTACGTGGTGCGCAACACCCCGAACGTCACCGGTTTCATTGGTATCGGCAACACCCCCACCCCGATGTCTCAAGAAGAAATTGATAATTTGTTGAGCCGCACCAAAGTGGAAGAACCGAAATATCAATTGGATATTAACGAAGGTGACACGGTTGCCATCAATGACGGTCCGTTCAAAGGGATGGAAGGCGTCATCACAGATGTTGACAACGCGCAAGGAAAAGTTAAAGTGTTAGTGTCAATGTTCGGCCGGGAAACGCCGGTGGAACTGGACTTCTTGCAAATCAAGAAAATTTAATAATTATTAATAGTTAAACCGAATCTTATGGCGAAAAAACCAGTTAAAGCGATGGTGAAATTGCAGATTCCGGCCGGAAAAGCGACTCCCGCTCCTCCAGTTGGTACCGCGCTTGGGCCTCATGGCTTGAACATTCAGGATTTCTGCTCCAAATTTAATGAAGCGACTCGCGACAAAATGGGAAATACTATTCCTTGTTTGTTGACGATTTATGAAGATCGTACTTTTGATTTCATCTTAAAGACTCCTCCGGCCAGCGAAATGATTTTAAAGGCCATCAAGGTGGAAAAAGGCGCCAAGAATCCGAAGACTGAAAAAGTCGGAAAGATCACCAAAGCGCAATTGCGAGAAATCGCGCAAGTGAAATTAAATGACTTAAACACCAATGACGTGGAAATGGCCATGAATACCTTGGCCGGAACCGCTCGTCAAATGGGCGTGGAAGTCGTTGATTAATATTTAATAAACGTGGGAGGCTTAACAAAAGCCACTTGACCACTAATAACAATTTTATGGCTACATCAAAAAAGTTAGCGGAAGCTTACAGCAAGTTTGACAAGAACAAAGCTTATTCCTTGGAAGAAGCGATTAAAATCTTAAAGGATGCCAATTACGTGAAATTTGACCAAAGCGTGGAAATCCACATGAACTTGGGCATTGATTCCCGTAAATCCGACCAATTGGTCCGTGGTACCGTCGTTTTGCCAAATGGAACCGGTAAAAAAGTGCGCGTTGCCGTCTTCGCCGAAGGTGAAGCTGCGCAAGACGCCAAAAATGCCGGCGCTGAAGCGGTTGGTAGTGATGATTTGATCAATGAAATCATGAAAAACGGTGACGCTCCTTATGAAGCGGCCATCGCCACTCCGGATATGATGAAAAAATTGGGGCCGATCGCCCGTATCTTGGGTACCAAAGGTATTATGCCTAACCCAAAGAAAGATACCGTCACCACGAACGTGGTTAAGGCGCTTGAAGATATCCGTAAAGGTAAAATTGATTTCCGTAATGATGATACCGCCAATATTCACCAAGCGGTTGGGAAATTGTCTTTTGACAATGAAAAATTGGTGGAAAACGCCAAAGCCTTTATCGATGCCATTCAAAAGGCCAAACCGTCCGGATCAAAGGGCACTTTCATTAAGAATGCCGTGATCACCTCCTCCATGGGCCCTGGTGTTAAAATCAGCGTTTAATAGAAAATTTACGATAAAAAAAAAACAGTCGGCTAAAACCGACTGTTTTTTATTCCTTCGCTTCAAACCCCATCTCATATTCCGGCACATATTGACGATATTTGACGCCGGCCAAGTCAAATAAACGACGCGACGCCACCCAAATTTCATCATCATGGTATTTATCACTGGCGAAAACCACTTCTTTAATGCCAACCTGAATAATCGTTTTGGCGCATTCATTACACGGAAACAAAGTGCAATACAAGGTCGCACCCCGCAAATCCTTATGGGAATTATAAATGGAATTAACCTCAGCGTGCACCACATAAGCATATTTAGTATCTAAAAAACCGCCCTGACGCTCCCATGGCAAATCATCATTGGCGATGCCACGCGGCCAGCCATTGTATCCCAAACCCAAAACCACATGCGAGTCGTCCACAATAATTGAACCGGCTTGCGTATTAGGATCTTTGGAACGCTTGGCCATCAAATGAGCCATTTGCATAAAAACTTCATCCCAAGACATCACAATCGGAGCGGAATTTTCCATAAAATTATCCTTAATAATCAAAAATAAGCCATATTTATTTTAACAAATAGCCCCCAAATAAACAAGAATTGCTTGAAATCAAATTATATATTACAATGCTTACAAATCTAAAAGCCTAATATTTAATAAAAACATTATGCAACAAGAACGATCCCTGATTTTAATCAAACCGGATGGCGTGCAACGCCGCTTAATCGGAGAAATTATCGGCCGATTTGAACGAGCCGGCTTGAAATTGACCGCCATGAAATTGGTCATCCCGACCGCCGAACAAGCCACCGAACACTACCCCAGCACCAAAGAATGGTTTACCAATGTCGGCAAGAAATTCTTTAAAGAAGAATTGGCCCGAGGTGAAGAAGTAGCTGAAGAAAAATTTATTGAAGCCGCGCAAAAAGTGAAAGATGGTTTAGTGAAATTCTTAACCGCCGGTCCGATTGTTGCCATGATTTGGCAAGGCAATCATTCCGTGGCGGTTTGCCGCAAACTGATTGGTGGCACCGAACCGACCACTTCCGATGTCGGCACCATTCGCGGTGATTTCACCATTGATTCTTATTCTTTAGCCAATAACGACGGCCGCGCGGTGCGCAATTTGGTGCACGGCTCCGAATCTCCGGCTGAAGCGGAACGTGAATTGCAAGTCTGGTTTGATAAAAATGATGTTTGCAATTACAAGGTGGTTGATGAAGTTTTGTTGACTGATGTCAGCTTGGACGGAATCAAAGAGTAAATTTTGTATTCTATAAAAAAAGCCCCGGCGTTTTGTCAGGGCTTTTTTGTTTAAGCGATATTTTTACTCGATGATTTCTTGGAAGCGACATCAGGATTTCCCAAATAAACTTGCTCTATTTCCCTAGCACGGATTTCGTCTCCACGCTTTCTGAAAAATTCAACGACTTTAGCAGCCACACTCTCAAAAAATTCCTCATGCCCGGATAAAAAGCCACGGCCTATTTTATCAATATTTTGTTTGTAAAGTCTTTCAGAATTGGTAAAATTTTTCATCAACGCGATTAACAAAGAACGACGCAACTCACGATCGCCAAGTACATCCATATGCTCCACTAAAAATGACTTTGCCCGAATGGCTCGTTCAATGGAATCATAATCGCCTTGTTTTAACTGCCGAACAATGAAAGATCGCACCGCCGCCGCCAATTCCGGCGAAGCTAATATTTTCTTAAATTCAGGGCGCGTGCCGTTCAAAAAGACCTGGCGCAATTGCGTGGCGCGGGGGATGGCCAAAATATGAAAATCCTTGCCACCGCTGCTCTGCTCAACCGGTTGAAAACAAGCAATCATAGTTTTTTCCAATGCTGCCAAAATGGATGGAAATTTTACCAAATCATCAGCATTTTTAAAATTTTGCTGAAAAATATCAACCGCCTTGGCAATATTTCCCTGATTTAAAGCACGCACCAAACCACCATGGATTTTTTCATCCCAATTCATTCCCTCTCGAAAAAAATTTAAAACTTTCATATAAAAATTTATTTATCAAAAATTCCTTGCCCCAACAAACCCAAATTGGCATTACTGATTCCCAACGATAAAGAACGGAATAAATCCATAAAATTATCCAAACGCACTTCATAAGCGGTTAAAGACACCGGATGAACATACCAAATGCGACCGCGATCTTCCACTTGCAACAACAAACGCCCCTTCACGCGCGCCGCCAAGGTTTTGTCATTTATTTTCTTGCCACTACCAAAAATATTGTAACCATTTTGACATTCTGTTTGATCATTAAAACCATCTTTGTCCGAGTCCTGACCGGCGCTCAATGACGAACAAGCCAAAGGAATGCGCGCCAAATCCGAATTGGAAATTCCCAACGACAAAGAACGGAACAATGGCAAAATATTTTCTTTGGTCACTTCATAGCGCAAGTTATTGACCGGATAAACATACCAAATGCGACCACGATTCTCCACCTGTAAGAGCAGGCGCCCCTTCACGTTAGCCAACAACCAAGCAGGGGGGGCGGTCGTGGCATCCAACACGCAAGCGGTATAACTTTCATTAAAATGACTGCCGGCTTGGCAGGAACAAGTCAATTTTACTTCTTTACTGTCAATCTGCGTTGATTCGGAAAATGTACTGTAATCACCATACCAATTACGACAAGCTTGTTCGTAAGTGATACACTGATAATTATACAAAATGTAGCCATCGTTACATTGACAAGAATTTTCACCAACACGATAAGCATTTTCCATGCAACGTCCCTGCGTATCCGGATATTGATCAACCGCTTCGCTGAAGGCGTTATTTAAAGTCAAAATTTCATCAATGAAACTACGCGCCCGAGCCACGTCCACCCCGGAAATTTGTAATAATTTCTCGCGCTGACGATACAAAAAATCAATATCCAAAATATGCGCCACCTGATTTTTTTCTTCCAAACTGGTGACCAAACCCAATAATTTGTCTTGATCATTAATCCCCGCGCCCCCGGAATTACCAGCAAACACCACGGCATCGGTAAACAAAACATTCTGTCCGTCATCAGTGTCTTTATACAAAACCGTCCCCTCCGTAATATTCAAGGAACCATTACTCAATGACGGAAAACCCAAAAGCCAAATTTTTTCTCCACGATAATTTTGAAATTCCAAATTCAAATAAGGATAAACCGGAATATAAACCGATTGCGGCAAATAATAATCCAAACCGTCTTTGGAGGAATCAACCTGCCCGAAAGCCACGTCCGCCTCATAATCAAAATAGAAAAAATCAATGTTGAAACTTATGGCCGGATCATAAGAATTAGGATCGGAAATAATTGAACCCTGACAATAGGCTTCATCGTTGGGAAGAATTTTCACGACATGGGCATTGGTCAACAGTTTTCCATTCGGCGACACCAAAACCGCCGAACCGTTTGATTGATAATAATCATTCCCACTTTTAATGGTACACAAAATTTTAACAATCGCACTTTTGACATTACGATAATCACCGTAAGCCGCCCGCCCCCCACGCGCCCCGCCGAAAAGCAATCCCAGCGCCAGCACCGTTAAACCGATAAACCGCCAATATTTCATAAACTTAGCATAAAACAATTATAAAAATATTATACAATTTTTAGCGCGAAAAAACAAACGCCTATTTTTCACTTTCACATTGCCAAGCCGCACCCGCTTCGGTCCAACAATGAATCATTCCCTGTTGATCGCTGCGCCAAATCGTCAAATTACGGTAATTCAATTTTTTAAGCAATTCGGCATGCGGGTGATTAAAAGAATTATCAACCCCACAAGAAATCAGGGCTTGCGTCGGTTTTACGGCGTTTAACCACTCAAAGCCGGTGGCGGTTTTACTGCCATGATGCCCGATTTTTATCAAACCGGCAGCCAAAGATTCCAAATAATCTTTCTTGTCATCTAAAATTTCGCCTTCCACCGGGATTTCCGCATCCCCCATCAACACAAGGCTTTGTCCTTGATAAAAAACGCGCGCCACGATTGATGTTAAATTCAAATTATCAACTTTCTGACCGGAAAAATCCGACAACGGAAACAAAATTTCCACCCCCACGCCCCCACTAAGCTCAAAGCTCTCGGCACCCTTCACGACATTAGAAGGAATATTTTTTTCTTTCAACAATTCCAAAAATCGCAAATAATCGGCGCTGGTGTGTAAAACTCCGGTCTGATAAACCTCACCGACATCGTAGTTTTCCAAAACAGCCGGCAAACCGCCAACGTGGTCGGAGTGCGGATGCGTCAAAAAAACATAATCCAAAAGGCGTTGATTGGCTGGCAATACTCGTCCCAATTCATTTAAAATCATATTATTCTCCCCACCGTCAAACAACAAATATTGATTTTCCGGAGTTTTTAACAAAATCGCATCACCCTGACCGACATTCAAAAGATAAACGTGGAGGGCGGTCGGCGAATCATTAAATTCCAAACCACGCACCGCGCCGAAGCCATAATAATCAGCCAAAAATAAAATAACGCCCAAAAGTAAAACCACTGCTGACTTCAACAAATTCTTATAAAGGTTTTTCATATTTATGTTTTCGCGAATGAAATCTTATAATCATTATAAAAAATATTAAGTAAAAAAGAAATACAAAACCAAGGTGCCAAGAACTCACTTCCCAAACCGCCCACGACCATCCCCCAACAGTCCGCGCCACCGTTAAAATCGCTTGCAACAAACCGTACAACAAAATCACACCCACGATTTTTGCCGCTCCCAGCCAAAACAGTGACAAAAGAAAGGCCATGAAACCGAAAGTCATCAAATATGGGATAAACGGCAAAACCACCAAATTAACGGGAATCGCCAGCCAACTAAGCATACCAAAATTATACAAAATCAACGGTAAGGTGGCGATGGTGGCGGCCAAGGTTGTAAAAAAATTTTCTTGCCACCAAGAATTCTCATTGTAAAAAGGACAATAAGTCGTCAGCAATGGCAAAAAGTAAATCAAAGCAATGGTCGCCATAAATGACAACTGAAAACCCAAATCCCCCAATAAAACCGCCGGATTATATAATGTCATCAAACAAGCGGTTAACAACAAAACATTAAAAATTTGGCTGGGGCGGGCGGCCAGCCGTCCCAACAACAATAAAATACCCATAATACCCGCCCGCACCACCGACGCGCTGGCGCCGGTCAATAACACGAACAGCGCGATTAAAACAATGGAAAACACCAGAGCGTGGCGGCGGCGCAAACGAAAATAAGGTAAAACCAACAAAGAAAAATTCGCTAACAATGAAATATTGTAACCGCTTACCGCCACGATATGACTAATCCCCGCCCGCCGAAAATCATCATTGATATTGTCAGGCATCCCCTGTCTGATTCCCAAAAGTAAAGCTGCCATAAATGATGAATGCGGCGCCGGCAAGATCATATTCAACCGGCGCAAAATAAAATATTTCACTTGATACAATTTTTCCCAAAAAAAACTTCCTTGGCCGCTTGCCGGCGCCGCCACACTTTTTGGATTGTAAAGCACCGCGAAAATTCCTTGGCTTAATAAATAATCATCATAGGTGCCATCATCCGGCCAATCCAATTTGCCACG
Organism: Patescibacteria group bacterium; assembly: GCA_036769805.1. Taxonomy (GTDB): domain Bacteria; phylum Patescibacteriota; class Patescibacteriia; order DYGC01; family DYGC01; genus DYGC01. The sequence goes on along the minus strand of DAIPKK010000001.1, from coordinate 43,044 downwards.
CAATTCCAAAATTTGACCATATTGGTACTGCGGATATAAAGGCAAGGTCAATAAAACCCGCGCTGACACTTCCAGACATTTGTCATCAGCCAAACAAACTTTTTCGGTTTTTAAAGTCACTTTTTGCTCTAAACCATTGTTTTCCACATCCTTAATGATTAAACCGCGCAGAAACACCGTTTTATCGTAATACAACGATAATTCACTGTAGCCACGCCAGTGAAAATAAACATTTGACAACAAAAACACCGCTAATAAGATCAAAATCCATAAGATTTTTTTGCCCCAAAACAACGCGGCGAAGGACGCTAGAAAAATCACGTAAAACAGCCATCGGCCATTCACCGCTCCCCAGCGCCCACTCGCTACGCCAAGCAAAAACATGCCCATAAAAATTGAAAATTTTTGGGATACGTGCAATTTTTGCCACCACATAATTTATTTTTACTCATTATAGCATAGTGAACGTTAAATTAACGTAAACTTTTTTTAAGTTGTCCACAAGCTAATAGGCGGCCATAAAAAATGTGTTTCACCGTACATTCTTGCGACTCTTAATTTTTATGCCGCCCATTGGTCCGAGAAGGTTAAAATTTTGAGGTGAGTTTGAGTTAACACGAAAACGAACCCAAAATTTTCCGTTCGGACCAGGAGGGCGAAAGAAAAATTAAGAGTTGCACTACCAATGGACGACACAAAAATTTTGTCATATTTGTCAGTTCAAAAATATTATCGCGAATAAACGTAGTAGGCGTAACAAAAATTAAAAAACAAAAAAGAAGCCCGATTTAGAGCTTCTTTTTTTATCATTCAAGTCAATATTATTCACTAATCTTATTCGTGCCAATCACGCCGTCCACCACGTCAGCGTCAAAAATCAATTGATTGCTGCTGGCGCGATAAATCAAGAAACGATTTTCATACAACAACAAGCTATCACCGTTTTGCGCTTTGGCGAAAACCGTCGGATTTTGGGCTTGCAATTGAGTGACATCACCGATTACGCTGAATTGCGGAACCGCCTTGGAATCCAAAGTGGTCAAAGCGGAAACTTTACCCAAGACATCCTGCAAAGCGGCCAAATATTGTTCATTTAAAATTTGGTTGGGGTTCTTGCCGTCATAAACAATTTTCTTTTCAGACGGACGATAAATAATCAAACGATCTTCATAACCAATCACCTTATCGCCATCTTGGGCATCTTTATACACTTCGGCGTTGATTTGATGTTCATTCTTTAACAACTCCACATCCAAAACCTCGGCAATCGCCGGTTCAGTGCTTGGCAAAGTGGTTAAAGCGCTGACTTCCTTCAACAAAGCATTGTTTTCCTTCAAGGTTTTTTCTTGAGTCGGTGACAAAACTTGGTACACCGGATGATAAACCGGTCGGAATTGCAAATACAAGCTGATTGCTTGCAAGACAGCGATGACCAACAATAATAAGACCACCGCGCCCATTCCTTGATTTTTCTCTTGAGGCATAACTTTTTTCTATTAATTATTAGTGAAAAATTATTTAAATATCATTATAGCACAAAATCTTTCCAATTAAAATGCGTTTTCCACGCCCAAAATTTCCAAAAAATTGTTATCTTTTTTTTCATCTTTAACCGCATCCCCGGAATTGCTGCGTGACTCGCAAGACACAATATTCGGATCAACCGCGAAACCCACTTTGCAACTATGCCCAACCACTTTCTCAATCGCTCGACAAACCATATCTTGTAATTCCCGACTGTTAAACACTTGATCATAATTAAATTGATGTTTAAAAATCACCAATAATTTATCATTTTCTTGTTTCAAACCGGCCACGCTCATCAACGAAGCCAAAGAAATATTTTCTTTTTTCAATAAATTTTTCACTTCTGCCCAACGACTACGCAAAGCTTCAACATTAACGGGGCAAATTTTATTATCGACGCTTACTACAACTTCATCAAGCGGTTTTGTATTGTCGATTACTTGTTCAGTCTGGATTTGCTCTTCAGCCACCGCCGCTTCTTCTTTTGGCACATCTTCAACCACCGCCTCCGCCGGCGCCGCTTTTTCCATGCTCGCTGCCGGTGTAACCGCCGCCGCTTTTGGCTCACTCACCACGCTCCGTGGCGGACTCCCGAAATCATCTTCGGCCATGGCGGAAATTAAAGCCATTTCCAAAGGCAACTGCGGAATAAAACCGCTCTTCCCCTGCTGACTGACCAAAATAAACGAATTGATTATTTTTAACAATTGCGGCACGCTCACGAATTCCAATAATTTTTCAATATCCGCCAAACGCTTGGCATCCAAAGCGACAATCTGACCGACCCCCAATTTCACCAATAAAAGCTGACGCAATAGCAAAACAAAATCCTTTAAAAACGCATCCAAATCCAAACCGTCGGCCAACAATTCATTAACCATCAACAAAGCGTCTGATAATTTTTTATTAAACAAAAATGATAATAATTTATAACTTTCCGCCCAGTGAGAACGAGGCAAAATCAAATGAGCTTGATCCAAACCGATCACTTTTTCATCCAAACTCAACAATTGACTCAACAAACTTTCGGCGTCACGCATGCACCCTTCGGAATAATGAATCAACAAATCCAGCACCGCGTCGTCAATCTGAACACCTTCGGTACTCGCTAAATTTAACAAACGTTGCTTCATGGCAATCGCTTCAATTTTTTTAAAATCAAAACGTTGGCAACGAGAAATAATGGTTGGCAAAATTTTCTGCGCCTCCGTGGTCGCCAAAATAAACATCGCGTATTCCGGCGGCTCTTCCAAAGTTTTCAACAACGCGTTAAAAGCGTAAGACGTTAACATGTGCACTTCATCAATGATGAAAACCTTATATTTGGCATTTGACGGACGAATTCTCACAAAATTAATAATATTGTTTTGCACATTCTCCACTCCACGATTGGAAGCGGCGTCAATTTCAATCACATCCAAAGCGCTATTCTCATTGATTGCTTTACAAGAAGGGCACTGATTGCAAGGCTCGCTATCGCCCGGTTTACGATTTTCGCAATTAACCGCCTTGGCTAAAATACGCGCCAAAGTGGTTTTCCCGGTGCCACGCGGGCCGCTGAACAAATAAGCATGGGCGATTTTATTCTGCGCCAGCTCATTTTTCAAAGTGATTTTAATGTGTTCCTGTCCGGACACCTGACTAAAATCACTCGGCCGATATTTGCGATATAAAGCTAATGCCATCTGTCAAAATTTAATTTTTATTTCTAACGATTTATAAACACCTTACAGAGTTTTCCTTGTTCTTGCAAGCCGGCGGCGTTGGCCTCATCGGTATCCAAATGAATAGTATCATCAGAGCTTTCATGAACGCGAATAATCACCTCATCAAAAAGTAAAGCGCGCTCACCCTCCATCACCACACTGACTTTATCACCATTTTTCAATTGATATTTTTCCGCTGAAACGGCGCTGCAATGCCAATGACGTTTGGCAATAATAACACCTTCTTTCAATTCCACTTCACCGGCCGGACCAATCAATTTTCCACCGGCTGAGCCATGAACATCACCAGACAAACGCAAAGGCGCATCAATCCCCACGAACAAACAATCACTTTTCGCCAATTCCACCTGATCATGATCGCGCTCCGGCCCCAAAATACGCAATTTTAAAGAATTTTTCGGTCCCACGAGAGTCACGGTTTCTTCTGCCGCGAAATGCCCGGGCTGCGATAAATTTTTCTTTACTGTCAGTGAATAATTTTCCCCAAACAAAAGATTGATTGTCTCTTTGGACAAATGAATATGGCGGGCGGAATACTCCACCGGCACCATCAAAAATTGACTCATAACCATTTTATTTTAGATTTCATTAACTGCGTCAACCGCCAATCGATCAATCACGCCATCACGTCCCTGACGAGACATATCACGATTCTTGGAACGCATTCTGGTTAAACTGCGTTTCAAATCGTCTTTGGCTTTATCAATCGCTTTATACAAAACCGGCTCAACCTCATCAACGCGATACACTTTATTCGGAACGGTTAAAGTGATTTTCGCGGAAAAGACATCGCCTTTTTTATGATGCTTGCTTAATTTTGACAACTCCACTTCCACTAAGGTGATATTCGGAAAAAACTTGATTAAAGCCAACATTTTCTTTTCGGCATAAGCGCGAATGGAGTCGGTCAAATCAATCTCTCTCGTTCTGATATTAATTTTCATAGTTGTTTTTACTTTATGACTTAATCTCTAAAATAATCTTAACACGCCCATTTTCAAAAAACAATTTTGACAATTTCAGTAAAAAATTTTCATTTTAATAAAAACAAAAATAAACACAAAACGATAACATGAAAAGGGCGTTGCAGTGCAACGCCCCTACAAAAGAACCCTAATAAAACCGAACGATTAATTGCTGTAATACAAGCTGATTTCTACCAATTTGCTGTATTCATTGTTATAAATGTCCAAATCCACGGAACGATAATCTTCCACGTCATCCGGGGTTTGCGCGTCTAAGCTGTAATAACCGGCGCTGGTGCTTTCTCCGGTAACTTTCCAATTACCACCATCTTTTAACAAAGCTTTATAAAAACTTTTAACTTGATCAACGCTATCTGTGGTTTTAATGGTCAAATCAATGTAAATATAATCATCAGAAGAAGAATCACTGACACTGGTCACTTTAGCATTGGAATTATACAGCAATTCTGAAGGAAATTTACTCGGCACATCCAAACTTTCTTGTTTTTCAAACTCGCTCTTTTCCATTTCCATGCCCAATTCCATAAAACCTTGTAAACTTTCTTCCGGATTAAGTTCACCGTCTTCGGCCACTTTAGCCAAATCACCGAACACTTTACTTAACTCTTCAGCCGCTTGTTCAGCCGCTTTTTCTTCCGGGCTCTTAAAACAACCGCCCAACGGTAAAGTGATCACAATCACCAAAGCCAAAACTTTTAACCAATTTTTCATAAACGCTTTTGTTTAATTATAAATGCTTAGATATTTTATAAAAAAATCAAGTAAAATGCAAATAAAATCTTAAGTGATATTTTTAAAATTTTTTAAAAACTGATAGACGATAAAAGCGTAATCTTCCAAAGACGCGATTTTCAAAGACTCATCGGCCGCGTGCAAATGTTTGGTTTCCGGACGAAAACACAACGCCGATACCCCATGTGACGTAAAAAACCGCGCATCGCTGGCCATACTGGAGGGGATAAAATCCACCGGCTTTTTAGTATACTCCTCAATGATTTCCGCCAAACGTAACAAATACAAATCGTCTTCGGGAATTTCCACCACATCCCCACCACTCAATATCTCCACTTCCAAATCATAATCATTGGCCAATCCCTGCAATTGCTCCGCCAATTCTTGCCGATCTTCTTTTTCGGTAAAACGAATATCCAAACCGATTTCCGCTGTTTCCGGCACGCTATTCAAAGCACTGCCGCCTTTAATATATCCTAAATTAATGGATTTTTTCCATTGATTATCATCTTTCGGCTGCGGATAAAATTTGGCCAGTTGATAATAAAATTCCAACAATTTCAAAACCGCGTTTTCGCCTTTCCAAGGACGCGCCCCGTGCGCCGCCTTCCCCTGTGCTCGCACGCGACACTGCAAAAAACCTTTTTCTTGCACGCAAATGGTATTGATATTTTTTCCATTATTGGGAACAAAAACCACTTTAGCGCGATAACCCAATTCATTGACAATATAATTGGAGCCGTTTTCACCGCCCAACTCTTCATCCGTAGTTAAAATCAAAGCAATATTCAAATCAAAATTTTCTTGCAATGCGGTTATAAAAATTCTCAGTAACGCCAAAGACGGTCCCTTCATGTCGCCGGCGCCCCGTCCGTACAGCCAATCACCTTCCAGGTGGGGCGCGAAACCGCCCTCGCCCTCGGCAACGTCCAAATGACCGAGTAAAATCACGTCTTGTTTCAAATCATTGTTATTACTTAAAACCAAAGAATATTTACCGTTTTTCTCATATATTTTTTCCAAAGCGGCCTTTGCCCCGGAAGCTTTAAAATAATCCCAGACCATTTGCAAAACCAAAAATAAATCATCCGGGCGAGCGGCGGTGCTCTCCACGCGAATCAACTGCTTCAAAAATTTCAAATCATCATTGTTGATAAGATTCATACGATTATGCTCTCAAAATTTAAATGACTGGCTTAACTCAATCTTAACAAAAACTTTAACAAATATGCAAATTAAGACTTTTTTTCCAACTGACGATTTTCACGAACAATGGTAAAATATTTCACCAATTCAGTGGCCACCAATTTAAAGATCGCCAATCCAAAAACGATGAACAACATATGTAAAGGCAAACCTACAATCTCAAAAATTTTCTGCCCGGGAGCCGTAAAAAACACAAAAGCGGCAATCCAAAAACTGATCAAAACCGCCGCCCATAAAGATTTGTTATCAAACATATCCATCCTCCAAATGTTCTTTTTTAAATTCTTGCAACTAAAAGAATAAAACAATGAACTGACGATAATCGCCGCAAAAATAAAAGTGTTTGCCAAAGCCAAGCCGTAAATTTGATTAAAATAATAAAAAAACCATAATAATATAAAATCAAATATCAGACCAACAACTAAAATCAAAAATTTCATCTGGCCATCCAATAATTTGTTTCTTAATTTCAGATATTTCTTGTCCATGGTTTGTTCCTGTGGATTTTTTTCCATTATAAGAGCGATCCCGGGAAAACCATCAACGATTAAATTAATCCACAGAATTTGAATGGCTGTTAAAGGTAAAGGTAGACCAATTAACAAGGCACCGGTAATTAAAACGATTTCCGCAAAAGAATCGGAAAGCAAATATACCAAAATCTTTTTTAAATTCAAGAAAATACTTCTACCTTCCTCAATGGCGTCAACAATAACGTGAAAATCATTATCCAACATAATCAAATCCGCCGCTTCTTTGGTGACTTCGGTACCGCTATGCACCGCCAATCCGATATCCGCCGCTTTCACTGCCGGCGCGTCATTGATGCCATCACCGGTCATGGCGACTTTATGTCCGGCCTCTTGGAATAAACGAACAATCCGCCATTTATCTTCCGGATGAACGCGCGCCAAAATTGTTACTTTATTGATTTTAGCCAACAATTCCCGATCGCTCATCGCTTGAATATCATTACCGGTCAAAATCAAATCGCCGGGCTTTAACAAATTCAACTGATCGGCCACCGCTTTGGCGGTTTCCGGGTGATCGCCGGTAATCATCACCGCTTTAATACCACCGTCTTTGGCGATTTTAATAAACTTAGCAACCCCGGGACGTAAAGGATCTTTCAACAACAAATATCCCAAAAACGTACCATTATTAAAAACCAATGATTTATCGGAGACGCGTCGCAGGGCCACGCCCAACAAATAATAACCTTTTTTCGCCCAATACAAATGCTGCTCTTTTAATTTTTGACGTTTTTCCGGACTCAATTTATGCTCCAACAAATGTTTGTCCAAATAATGCGTGGATAAATTCAAAGCCTGCTCCGGTGAGCCCATATAAAACAACTGATTTTCGCGACGCTCATTATTTTTGTAAAGATATAAAGCAAATTTGTCACGCGAATGAAAAGGCAAACTGTCCAAAAAAGCATATTTTCCATCCTCTAAATTTGGCCGGAAAATATTGTAATTCACTCCTAATTTAAACAAAGCTTGATTGATTGAACCACCGATTAATCGTCCATTGACGAACTTGGCGGTATTGGATAACGAAGCCACCTCCACGATAAATTTCATCAAGTCATCTTGCAAAATCGGCACGTTATTTTGCACTTCATAGTCACCATCAGCAGTCACGATTTTCAACACTGAAGCGTTGCCTTCGGTAAGCGTGCCGGTTTTATCGGTACAAATCACGTCCACACTACCCAACGTTTCCACCGAGACCAAGCGTTGCACCAAGGCCTGTTTTTTCAAAAGTTTTTGCATGCCCAAGGCCAACAGTGCGGTCATCGCCACCACCAAACCTTCCGGCACCGCTGAAATCGCCACCGCCACCGAGATGATTAACATTTCCCCAATTGAATAACCATGCGAAATACCGGCAATCCAAATAATCAAGGCGAAAAAAATTACCGCCAAAGAAATATAATAACTTAAAGATTTCAATTCCAATTGCAAAGGCGTTAAAACATCACTTTGTTTTTGCAATAAATGAGCGATTTGCCCAAACTTGGTGTTAGCGCCGACGCGCAACACTTCCGCGACGGATGTACCGCGCACCATCGTCGTCCCCATAAATAAAAGATGCTCACGTTTATCACGGCCATTCACGTCTTTGGGAATACTCTCGGACTCGCCCGTGAGAATTGCTTCGTCAGTAAGGACGTCGGTGCTTTCTATCAGTTTCGCGTCCGCCGGGATTTTATCACCGGCTTGGATTACCAACAAATCTCCCGCCACCACGTCCGCCGCCGGAATCAATTTTTCCACTCCGTCCCTGATTACCAAAGTTTCCCAAGGCACCAAGGCTGTCAATTTCGCCAAAATATTATAAGCCTTATACTCCTGAATATAACCAACCACGGTATTGATTAAAATCGCCGCAATGATAATCAAAGAATCTTTAATTTCTCCCAAAACCACGGAAATCACCACCGCCACCAACAAAATATAAATTAAAACATTATTGAATTGACTAAAAAAAACTTGCCAACGGGACTTGGTTTTTTCCCGCGGAAGCAAATTCCGGCCATCACGCCATAAACGGCGCTGCGCCTCGCTCGTGCTCAAACCTTTGTGTTTCATTTTTGTTTAGGATTTTTTCGGTCCTACAACTTTTATTATAACAAAAAAATTACCGCAAATCCAACCTTACAAAACCCTCCAAATGATAAGTTTGAGGAAATAAATCAAAGCCTTTAATGACTTTGGCTTCATACAATGGGCTTAACAGGGCCAAATCACGGCTAAGCGTCACCGGATTGCAAGAAATGTAAAATATATGAGGAGTTTTCATTGCCAACAAGAACGCCACCACAGCCGGATCCAAACCGGAACGGGGCGGATCAACGACAATCGCTCCAAAATCATGATCGCGCAATTGCTTGACCATCCTGGAAGCGTCGCCCACTAAAAATTCCAAATTATCCAAATTGTTCAAACGCGCATTAGCCTGCGCCGCCGCCACCGCGCTCGCCACCAACTCCAATCCGTAGATTTTACGTTGCGGATTCAAACGCGCCAACGGCAACGTAAAAGTCCCAACACCACAATATAAATCCAAAATCGGACGCTGATCCAACTGCCCGCAATGTCCTAATAATTCCTCAATTAAACGCTCCGCCTGAACGGTATTATTTTGAAAAAAAGCATCAGAACTGATTTGATAATCCAAATCCAACAATTTTTCCGTGATATGCGCCTCACCGGCCAACAAAGTATCAGAGTAGGACTCACCCTTGCGACGCTGTAAACGAATCAAACGATGATAAAAAGAAGTCACGGCCAAACCTTTCGGTAAAAATTTCAAAAAATCCTTGAACAATTTTTGTAGACCGGCATTATCGCCATAACCGGAAGGATAATCGTCGCTGGTGACGATTATAATCATCCATTGATTAGTGTGGTGGGCGTGACGAATCACCAAATGACGCAGAAATCCCACAAAATCATGACGATCAAAACAACTTAAAGCGTATTTATGACGCCATTCTTTGGCCGCTTTAATAATTGCCGCCACTGGCTCAGGAAACAACAAACAATCATCCAAATCGACGATTTTATAAAAACTCCCTTTATAACACTGTCCTAAAGCAAAACCAAAATCATCATCCACGAAATTCAACTCTATTTTATTGCGATAACGCCAAATTTCCGGTGCCCCCACCACGTTCAAGCCAGGCCAAGCCTGAATCTTCGCCCCCTGACGTAAATTTTCCGCTAAAATCGCCGTTTTTAAAGCTAATTGTCGTTCATATTCCAAATGTTGATACTGACAGCCACCACAACGCCCAAAATACGGGCAAGGCGGCGTGACACTCCCCTCACCGACCGTTTCCACTTCCAAAATACGGCCTTCACAATAATCCTTCTTTTTCTTGTAAATACCCACTTTCACGATTTCACCGGGTTGAGCAAAGCCCTCCAATAACAAAACCTGGCCATTGGGCAAATGGCTCAGGTATCGTCCTTCAAATATCGCTTTTTCAATTTTAACGCTCAACTCTTCCATGCGAAAGATTTAATGATAAAATGGCTGTCTGTCATCCGATATGGCATTTATATAATGCCAAACGACGATTCTGTCATCCTGAACTTGTTTCAGGATCTTTAATATAAGACCAGCCTCCAACGTATTAAAGATGCCGAAACAAGTTCGGCATGACACCGGTCACAATTGGTCTAACTCTAATCACGTTCGCATTAATTTTAAAACAATCCTAAATCTCGTAGCCAATCGCCTTATCTTGATTCTTCCCCACCAATTTTTCCTTGAAATCATCCCAAGACAACAAAACATTATCCTTGGAACCGAAAACCTTAATATTCAATTCATTCAAATTTTCAATTTCTTTATCACCAATTACCACGGTGTAAGGCACTTTGTCACCGGCCGCTTTACGAATCTTATTGCCGATGGTTTCACTACTGCTATCGACTTTGGCACGCACGTCAATCGCCGCCAATTCCGCTTGCAATTCTTTGACTTTATCAATATGTTTATCAGCCACGGAAATCAAACGCACTTGCTCCGGCGCCACCCAAAACGGCAAAGCTCCGGCAAAGTTTTCAATCATCACGCCTATAAAACGTTCAAAAGAACCAAGCAAAGCACGATGCAACATGTACGGACGTTCGGTCTCTCCCTTATCATTGATGAAAGTTAAATCAAAACGTTCCGGCAAATTGAAATCAAATTGCAAAGTGGAACATTGCCAGGTGCGACCAATGGCATCTTTTAATTTAAAATCCAACTTCGGACCATAAAACGCCGCTTCGCCCACTTCCTTGCTGTAATCCAAATTTAATTCGGTAGCGACTTCTTCCAAAACTTTTTCCGTATGCGCCCAACCCTCATCATTGCCGGCATATTTGACGGTATTTTCCGGATCACGCACCGATAAAGAAATCTTATAATCTTTAAAACCAAAATCAGTCAACATTTCAATGATAAACTTGGCAACTCGCAACAACTCTTCTTTCACTTGTTCTTTAGTACAAATGATGTGAGCATCATCCTGAGTAAAACCACGAACGCGGGTTAAACCGGACAATTCACCGGATTGCTCATAACGATAAACCGTGCCCATTTCCGCCCAACGAATCGGCAATTCACGATAGCTGCGCAATTTGGAGCCGTACATAACCACATGGAACGGACAATTCATCGGCTTGATCAAATATTCTTCTTTCACTTTAGCTTTTTCACCTTTTTGCGCAGAACCTAAACTCTGCCCAACTTCCATCGTTGGATACATGCTATCATTGTAAAATCCCCAATGACCGGAAGTTTCCCATAATTTACGATTACCAATATGCGGAGTGCGCACCAATTCATAACCGCTACGCAAATGTTTTTTATACCAATATTCTTCCATCACGCGCCACAACAACGCCCCTTTGGGCATCCACAAAACCAAACCTTTACCAACCATCTCATCAATATGAAACAATTCCAATTCTTTACCCAATTTTCGATGATCGCGCTTTTCCGCTTCCACCAAAAAATTTAAATGTTCGTCCAAAGCCACTTTATCGGCAAAAGCCAAAGCGTAAATACGAGTCAACATTTCACGATTTTCATCACCGCGCCAATAAGCACCGGCCACCTTATTCAATTTAAAAGCATCGCTCGGCAATTCATCAGTACTGTCAACGTGTGGCCCACGACACAAATCTACGAACTTCAATTCACCGTTAGCTTCATTTTTATAAATGGAAACCTTGGTTTCACCGTTTTTAGCCAAATCTTCAATCAATTCCACTTTATATTTTTGATCGGCAAACATTTTCTTAGCTTCTTCAATGGATAATTCTTCACGAACAAAAGTCTGCTTGCTCTTCAAAATTTCCTTCATTTTTTCTTCAATTTTCGGCAAATCATCAGTGGACAAAGTGACGCCGGTCGGAAATTCAAAATCATAATAAAAACCGGTATCAATGGCCGGACCGATAGCCACTTTCACGCCCGGGTACAATTCCGTCACCGCTTGCGCCATGACATGAGACAAAGAATGTCTGATTTGTTCCAATTCCATAGGATTTTATTCAATTAAAAAATTATAATCGTATTAAATGATTGTAGCATTTTGATTTGGGGTTTGTAAACAATCCCTTTGCCACCTTTTGTGTGTACAAAAGGTGGCACCAAAAAACGCCGCCCTGCTAGCCCGAACGGAAAATTTATAAGGTTCGCCGGCTTTTCCTCGCAAACTCGTCACCGTTTTGTCTTTCTTAAAGCCAAAACGGTTGACTCGAACAAACTGCTCGGATTTTGGCTTTGCCAAAACCAAGCCAACTCACCTTCAAATTTTTACCTCCTCGGGCTAATGGGCGGCATTAAAAATCAATACAAAAAACAAAATTAACATTACACCAAAAACTAATATGCTAATTGCAAAATGGCGATAATCAAATCTTGATAAGTCATACCGGTATTCATCATTAACATTGGGTACATGGAAATATTGGTAAATCCCGGTAAGGTGTTAATTTCATTCAAATAAACCTGGTTATCACTAATAAAAAAATCGATTCGAGCAAACCCTGAGCAAAGACACAACTTATAAACACGTTCCGCCAACTTTGCGATTTCGTTCTTTTGTTTCAAAGATAATTTCGCTGGAATTTGCACCGTCGCCTGCCCCAAGTTGTATTTATCATCATAACTGTAAAAATCCTTGGCCAACTGCAACTCTCCCGGGCTGGAAATTTTTAATTCCTTATTACCCAAAACCGCCACTTCAATTTCTCTGGGATTAAGCAAACCCTCCTCCACGACGATTTTATTATCATGCTTTAAAGCCTCCGTAAGCGCCTCCGGCAACTGAGAAAATTTTACAACTTTAGTAATTCCCACTGAAGAACCGGAATTGGCAGGCTTTACATAAATCGGCAATTTAAAAGTTTTCCTAATGCTATCCTTAATCGCTGATAATTCCCGATCAGTGTGCAAATTATAATCAAGTACGGAAAATTTCACTTGTTTAATGCCTTGCCCCGCCAAAAACTGTTTAAACAAACCTTTATCCATACACAACGCTGAACTCAACGGTCGGCAACCACAATATTTTATCTTTTGTGATTCCAACAAACTTTGCAAACCCCCATCCTCGCCGTTTTTTCCATGGGTCATCAATAAAGCAATATCAATCTTTTCTTTTAATTTTTCCTCAACAATCGCTTGGCGATTTTTTCGCAAATCATCAATATTTTTGACAAGATAAAATTTTCCCTGTTTATCCCAAAAAACTAAAAGCAACTTATATTTTTTATCGGGAAAATTAGCAACAATATTTTTGGCAGAACTGATTGAAACTTCATGTTCATTGCTCGGACCGCCAAAAAATAAACCAATGGTTTGCATAAATAAATTTTTTTAGTTTAAAAAATTTTTACTTTTTATCAAAGCTCCAACATCACCGTCACTGGGCCGTCGTTTTGTAAATCCACCACCATTTCTCCCCCGAAAACCCCGAACTTTATTTTATCACTGGAATAATTTTCTTTTAAATAAGCTAAAAACTGATTATAAAGCAGCTCCGCGTCGGCGTAGGGCATGGCCTCGTCCCAATTCACTTTTCGGCCTTTTTCCATTTGTCCATACAAGGTAAATTGTGAAACGACCAACAATTCTCCCTGGGTCTCCAATAAAGACTTCCCCATCCTGCCACGCTCATCATTAAACAACGCGACATTCAGCAAGCGATGAACAATTTTTGGAAAACCCACCGATGTATCATCTTTTTTAAAACCCACTAAAATTAAAAAACCCGCCCCGATTTCGGAAACGAGTTTTCCCTCACAATTGACACTGGCTTTATTAACACGCTGTATCAATAAACGCATAAAATCTAAATCTCCTCATCAGAATCCGCCAAGTCATTGATTTGTGCTTGCAGTTCTTCCAACTTGGTATTTTGCGGATTAACTTCTTTTAACTTATCAAAAGTTTCTTGCGCCAATTTTTTATTTTCCGCCAAAAGCGCTACTTCCAACAAAGCATCCAAATACTTAGGACTATTTTCTTCTTTTTCCAAAGCTTGTTTAAAATAATTGATAGCCCCGCGAATATCATCCAATGACTTGCAAACCAAACCCAAATGATAAGCGATTTGCGCGATATCACAATCATCAACGGAAACCGAATTTTTCTTATTCTCCAGACACAACTTCAAGGCAAATTGAAAAATATCTTTGGCTTGCTGATATTCTTTCAAACGATAATACAAACGCCCCAAGCCACGATAGGCCTCAACATTATACTTATCCAAATTAATAACTTCCAAAAACACTCTTTCCGATTCTTCATGTTTGTCATTATCAAATAATTGACCGCCCTTTTCCAACAAAACCTTGATTTTATCTTTCATATCAGCGTCTTTGACCACCGGTTTATATCGAAAACGATAACGATGTTCCCATTCTTGAATTTTGTGACGAAGAGTTTTCAAAATCGCCCCGAAAAATCCTCCAATGATTTCAAACACTCTCAAAAAACGTCCGAAAAAACCGCCGGCGCGACGTTGCAAACGATCGGCCAAGAGCTTATCTTTCAGTTGTTTTTCACGCTCCTCCGGAATGCTGTTCACATCAACCAAAACCAAATCCGGAAATTTACGAATAAAAATAATCACTAAAATAATTAAGCTTAGAACCAACACCGACAATGGAGCAACCCAATTCCAGTCAAATGTCATAAGGTTTAATCAAATTTTAAAATATTTTTCCAAGGCAATTTCGGCACATCACCGATCATTGCTAAATTTAGCTTATTATTCTTAAAAAAGGAAGTAGCCACGCGTTTGATATCATCGGCGCTCACTTTGTTGACCATTTTCAAATATTCATCGGGCGTCACCACTTTTTTCATGAAAGTGATTTGCGTGCTGTACCAACTGGCTAATTGACGAGCGCTTTCGGTTTCAATGGAAAATTTTCCTTCCAAAAAACTTTTAGCTTTGTTCAATTCTTCAGCGGATACTTTGACCGTGGCGATTTTCTTTAATTCACCCAAAATCGCTTTAACCGCCTCTTCCAAACGACTCTTATCCAAACCGGCATGCACCACCAACATCCCGTTATCTTCATAAAAATTATGATAAGCGCGCACCAAATAACACAAGCCACGCTTCTCCCGAATCTCCAAGAACAAACGAGAACTCATATTACCACCTAAAATCAAAGACAAAATTTGCGCCGCCACCGCATCCTTGTGATTGTAATCAATCCCCGGAAAACCCAAGGCCAATTGAATCTGTTGCGTGTCTTTATGTTTAACGGCAAATTGCGGCTTAACACTCTTCACGGCGATTTTACTGTAATTTTGACGAGGCTTGGCCGGCAAATGTCCCCAATATTCTTCCAAAACTTTCTTGGCTTCGGCCATTTTAAAATTACCAGTTAAAACCAACAAATAATTACCGGACTGATAATATTTTCGATAATAATTCAAAATATCTTTATGCGTAATCCCGGAAACGGTTTCAACCGTACCGGCGATATCACGTCCCAAAGCATTATCCCCGAAAACCAAATTTTCCAAAAAGTCTTCAATACTCATCATGGGATTATCTTCATACATGTTGATTTCTTCAATCACCACTTTTTTCTCCGGAGCCAATTCTTTTTCCGGAAATAAACTGGCCTGCACCATATCGGCCAAAATATCCTGAATTTGCGCCAAGTGTTTGTGATTGGCAGTAATAAAATAAACAGTGCGATCTTTACCGGTAAAGGCGTTAAAATTAGCACCGATGCCATCCAATTCTTTGGCCAACATTTCCTTGTCAGGACGTTTTTTTGTCCCCTTAAACATCAAATGCTCAATAAAATGGGAAATACCACTGATTTTCGGATTTTCATAACGTGAGCCGACTTTGGCGGTCACAAACAAAGATACCGCTCGGGTATGATCTTGTGGCAACAATAAAACCGGAATACCGTTGCTTAATTTTATCAGCTGATATTTGTCCATAAGTATTAAACTAAATTATTTGTAAAATAGTTAACTAATTCGCTGATTGGAATGCGTGACTGCTCCATGGTATCACGATCGCGCACCGTCACACTATCATCTTCCAAACTGTCAAAATCAACGGTCACGCAATAAGGCGTGCCGATTTCATCCTGACGGCGGTAGCGTTTTCCGATATTACCATTGTCGTCAAATTCACAATGCCAACGAGTATTCAATTGTTTGAAAACTTCTTCCGCCTTGGCAATCAATTCCGGCTTGTTGCGCAACAACGGGAACACCGCGATTTTCACCGGCGCCACCACTTTCGGGAATTTCATTACCACGCGTTGCTCTTCGCCCTCGCCTTCCTCGGTATAAGCGGACAACAAAGTCATCAAAATTGCGCGATCCAAACCGAAAGATGGTTCAATAACGTGCGGCACAAAACGACGATTATTAGTAGCATCAAAATATTCCAATTTCTGACCGGAAGCATCACTATGTTGCGTCAAATCAAAATCGCCGCGGTTCGCCAAACCACATAACTCTCCCCAACCAAACGGATATAAAAATTCCACATCCACAGTTTTACGAGAATAATGAGATAATTTTTCTTTCGGATGTTCATAACGACGTAATGATTCTTCTTTGGCACCCAATTTTAAGAAGAATGACATCTGGTCGTTAAACCATTGTTCAAAAATATCTTCCCAAGCTTTTTCCGGATCAATGAAGTATTCAATTTCCATTTGTTCAAATTCACGCAGACGGAAAATAAAATTTCCGGCCACGATTTCATTACGAAAAGCTTTACCGATCTGCGCGATACCAAAAGGAATCTTCACGCGATTGGTATCCAAAACATTTTTAAATTCAATGAAAATCGCACCGGCGGTTTCCGGGCGCAGATAAATGGCACCATCCAAACCGTTCATTTCAGTTTTGAACATCATGTTGAAAAAACGCGCTTCGGTCCAATCAGCCTTGCCACAATTCGGACACTTAATTTCATTTTTCGCCAACTCGGCGCTCATTTCCTCCAAATTACCTTCCAAATCTTTACCGGTTGCTTTTTCAATCAAATGATCGGCGCGATAACGCTTTTTACAATTTTTACAATCCACCATCGCGTCATTGAAACCACCAACGTGGCCGGAGGCTTCCCACAATTTCGGATGCAATAAAATAGGTCCATCAATCCCAACCATGTCGACGCGATTATGAACAAAAGTTTTCCACCACAATTGCTTAATATTATTCTTCAATTCCACGCCATAAGGACCATAAGTATAAGAATTGGCCAAACCACCATAAATCTCCGACGCCAAATAAGCAAAACCCCTGCGCTTACACAAAGCTACCAATTTTTCCATTGAATCCGCCATAAAAATATTAGTTAATTCTCTTAAAAGCCACTTTCAATTCGGGAATATATTTATTTTCATACTTATCCACCAACTCCACCTGTTCATTTTTCATCAACAATGACAAAGCAATATCCTTCAACAATTCCTCATCGGTTTTAATGTCAATTTTAAAATTTTCCATCTGATCATAATTGATCATATTGCTGGTAATCAATTGCTTTTCCAAAATTTTCAATTCTTTACGTTTTTCATCCACCTCCGCTTTCATTTTGGAATAACTGAAATCATTGGTCAAAACATCCTTGGCGGAATTTTTTAACTCTTTCAATTTGCCTTTATTCTCTTGAATGCGTTGATAAACTTCTTTGATTTTTTTTTGTTGATCTTCGGACATGAAATTATTTTTAAGAATTAAATCGTCATGATTTCTTTTTCTTTTTCCTCACCCATCTCCTCAATTTTTTTGGTATAATCACCGGTCAGTTTATCTATTTTGTCAAAAGTGCTGAATTTATCATCTTGGCTGATTTCTTTGTTTTTTTCCAATTCATTGATATCTTCACGCATTTTTTCACGCACCTTACGCACTTGCACTTTTGATTCTTCCATCTTTTGCTTTAACTGCTTAACCAAATCTTTACGAGTTTCCTCGGTTAAAGCGGGAATATTCAAACGAATCATCTGTCCGTCATTAACCGGATTGATGTTTAATTCGGCTTTATTCAAAGCTTCTTCAACCGCGCGCATATTGCCTTTATCCCAAGGAGTGACGGTAATCAAACGCGGTTCCGGGACGCCAATGGTCGCCACGTGTTCCAACGGCATTAAAGAGCCATAAACGTTGACCATCACGCCGTTTAACATTTGAGCGTTGGCGCGTCCGGTACGCAAAACACTGATATTTTTCTTAGTAAATTCAAGAATTTTTTCCAATTCCGGTCGATAAGGTTCCAACATAAATATTAAATTTTATTATTAAAATCTAAAACTATCTTATAAAAGTTTTGTTGACAAATCAAGGGAAAAACTACTGTTGCGGCGGTTTGCGCAAACCGATCAAAATTTGCGCGTTGGCAGGGGCGGTGCTGGCGGCACTGCCTTCTTTTATCGCTGAACCTTGCACTAAAATACAATAAACCCAACTGGCTGCCGGAATCTTGAAAGCCGCCCAATTTTGACCGCCGTCATTACTGTAATTGAAAGAACGATCGGTACCATAGACAATTTGTTGCGGATTACTCGGATTAAAAGCGACGGAATAAACCACCAATTCTCCGGGAGCGCTCAAAATCGGCAAAGATTCCCAAGTTTTCCCGTTATCGGAAGTTTTAATCAAACCATATTTACTGGCGGTAATCAAAGTATTGCTATTCGGATCATAGGCCAAATCACGAACGTCGCGCGCCCCGTTAAATTCTTTTTGCGGCTTAACACTATCCTCGGACCAGGATTCACCACCATCTTCGCTCAAAACCGCGCCCGTACCGTAAACACCGGCCCAAACGATTCTGGTATCTTTACCCAAAACAATGCGATGCACCGGTTTTTTAAAGCGATACATGGTTTTCCAGGTTTTCCCACCATCAATGGTTTTAATCAAATCACCATCCATGGTGCCAATGTAGATAATATCCGGGTTAAAATTGTCCACCGCGATGGCATCCACTTCGGCGCTCGGGGAATCATTATAATGAATACTTTCAAAACTACGCCCGCAGTCTTCACTCTTGTAAACATAACGACCGGTGGTGGCAAATAAAGTACATTTTTCTTTCGGATGCACCGCCACGCCGTTAACTTTACCGGTTTTCAAACCGCGCGTTTGGTTCCAGGATTCACCGAAATCATAGGAATAAAACATCCCCATGGAAGTCCCGATATACAAAGTATTAACATCTTGCGGATCATTTACCAAAGAATAAATATCCAAACCGCTAATGTTTACCGATTCGGTTTTAACGGTGGCAACCGAACTTTTCACCTGCCAAGTCTTACCAAAATCTGCGGTTTTAAAAATACCCCCCAAAACGGCGGTACTGGTATTGCTCCCACCACCGATACAGGCACTTAAAAACATCGGCAAAGCCACGATCAGCGCGATAAACAAACTTTTTTGCAGTTTCATATTTGTTTTGCTTATTAAAAATTAATCAATAAATTTTCCAAAGTTAGCGCCAAATTAACATTTTTGGTCAAACTGAGCCGCGCGTCCTGAATTTTCTTTAAAAACAGGTGCAGCGCCGCCGTCTCGTATTTCTGCGCCAAATCGCGCAAACGGGTGACGCGCGGCATCAAATAAATCAAAGATTTCAAATCATTCTTAATTAATAGCATATCACGAAATATGATTTCTAACAAATCCAAAAGCTCTA
Source organism: Patescibacteria group bacterium (assembly GCA_036769805.1). Taxonomy (GTDB): domain Bacteria; phylum Patescibacteriota; class Patescibacteriia; order DYGC01; family DYGC01; genus DYGC01. The sequence continues at coordinate 23,158 of DAIPKK010000001.1, read as the reverse complement.
AAGCCAGCGCTTTTTGGCTGTTATAATCCTTGGCTTTTTCCATAATCATGGACTGCATGGCGGCAAAACGATCAGCATAAAAATTCTCAAATAAATTCAAAGCCTGATCAACTTTTTCCAAGTAATGCTCATAAATTTCCCGATTTTCGCAATAACGCAAGGCCCGCTCCGGCAAACCGGCTGACAAGTGGGCGATGTTTTCCGCCAATTCATTATTGATTTGATAAACATCCAATAAATATTTTTTAATCAACGGCAAAGGACGGCTTTTAAAAGAAAAAGACTGGCTGCGCGATAGTAAAGTCGGCAAAACCTGCTCGCGATTATTGGCCAACATGAAAAACATGGTGCGAGCCGGCGGTTCTTCCAAAATTTTCAACAAAGCGTTGGCTGAGTCGGTATTCAAAAGCTCGGCGTCCTTAATCAACACCACCTTAGGCAAACTCAAAAACGATTTTTGACTTAATTTTTCCCGCAAATCACGCACTTGCTCAATACTGATATTTTGATTCAACTTCTTGTTTTTCTGATCATATTCGCGCTCCAAAACATAAAAATCGGCATAAGAACCTTTTTCAAATTGCCACTGCACTTTGGCGCCATAATCGTCATCCAAACCATGCAAAATAAAAGTCAAAGCCGCCTCGCGCGCCACGCGCCCCAAACCGGACTCGCTTTTCCCCGTAAACAAATAAGCGTGATGCCATTTTTCCGATGCCAAAACTCGATCAAAATAATCAACGATTTCCTGATAAAAATATTTACTGAACGGTGACCACGCTTTCATACTAATCATTTATTTTTAAAAACGCCTTCATTGTCAACTCAGCAGCGTTTTCCCAAGTGAATTTAGGTAAAATCAAATTGGCTTTGGCAATCAAAGCTTGTCTTAATGATTCATCAAATGCCAAATTTTTCATGGCACTCGCCAAATCATTGATATTTAACGGATCAACCAAAACCGCGCCATCGCCGGCGATTTCCGCCATCGCCCCGTAATTGCTGGTAATTACCGGCAACTCCACCGCCATCGCTTCCAAAATCGGAAAACCAAAACCTTCATACAAAGACGGAAACAAAAAGACACGCGCCCCGGACAAAGCGGTTTTCAATTCCGCCCGACTCAAATACCCCAAAAATTTAATATCATTTTTGAACTCACTTTGCTCGGCGTATTCTCTGATTTGTTCATAACCAAAACCGGGCTTCCCCATCAAAAACACCAATTGGTAATCCTGATCACCACTTTCTTTTTTGAAAAGCTCAAACGCCTTAATCATGTTCAAATTATTTTTCTTATTTTCCACGCGACCGACAGTCACAAAATATTTCTCTTTCAGTTGATGCTTGGCTCGTAAATCCGCCCAGCCACTCACATCCTTTTTGAAATTGTGATAATCAAAGCCATGATAAACCAAATGCACGCGCTCCTGGGCCACGCCGTAAAAATTCAACAAATCGTCTTGCGTGGTTTTTGATGGCACTAAAAAATCCGCGCCTTTTTTAATCGCGGACTTTACTGCCCAATCTTGATACTTCAACTCCTTGGCGGAATAAGCGCTGGTAAAATATTTAAAAGCCAAATCATGCACGGTCATTACCGCTTTGCCTTTATACAAAAAAGGAATGACATGCGCCGGCACGAACAACAAATCAATCTTGTCTTTTTTCAACTGACGAGGCAAGGCCAACTGTGTCCAAAAATATTTAAACCACCATTTCACGCCGACAAAATGCCAATTACTCGGAAACTTTTTTTGCCAGGCGACATCACCCTCTCCTAACTTTTCCGGATAATAAATAAAAAATTGATGATTTTGACTTTCCGGCAAATCTTTTAAATTTTCCAACAAGAGCACCGCGTACCACTCCACGCCGGTTTTGGCCGTGTTCCACAGACAGGCCCCGTTAATGCCGATTCTCATGATTTTTATTTTCAAAAAATTATTTGGTCGCCAAAATACTGCGACGATACAATTCCAAATTATCCAAAGTCAAACCGGTTCCCTTCACCACGCACAATGGCGCGTCCTCGGCGATATACGCCGGCACGCCGGTGGCGCGATGCAACAATTTATCCATATTGCGCAACTGACTGCTGCCACCCGATAAAATCATTCCTTTATCCATCACATCCGCCGCCAATTCCGGTGGCGTGTTCTGCAAAACCGATTTCACCGCTTGCACGATTCCGGTCAATTCCGGTTGCAAAGCGTCGGTGATGTCATTGGAACTCAAACGCACGGTTTTCGGCAAACCGGTCACCATATCCCGTCCGTTCACGTCCATAAACAATTCATCATCCAAATACATGGCCGAACCGATTTCAATTTTAATATGTTCCGCGGTTTGATCCCCCACCGCCAAATTATATTTTTTCTTAATATGACGAACCACCGCTTGATCCAATTTATTTCCACCGATGCGCACGGAAACACTGGTAACAATACCCCCCAAAGCAATCACCGCAATTTCTGAAGTACCGCCCCCGATGTTCACAATCATGTGGCCGCTCGCCCCGCCAATCGGAATATTGGCGCCAATCGCCGCCGCCAACGGTTCTTTAATGATATACGCGGCTTTGGCGCCGGCCGCAATCACGGCATCAATCACGGCGCGCTTTTCGGCGGACGTAATGCCGGCCGGCACGGACACCATCACTTCCGGACGAAACAATCTAAAACCACCCATCGCTTTATTGATGAAATAACGCAACATTACCTCAGTCGTACGATAATCGGCAATCACACCGTCTTTTAAAGGACGATAAGCGACAATGGAATCGGGCGTGCGGCCCAACATTTCCTTGGCGTCGTTGCCGACCGCCAAAATCTGACGATCAATCAAAGAAATCGCCACCACGGACGGCTCATTCAAAACAATGCCGTGTTTTGGCAAATATACCAAAGTATAAGTTGTTCCCAAATCAATGCCTATTTTTTTCTGAAACATGTTTTTATCTAATTTTAAAAATGACTGAATATGCTTATTTTACGCTGTAAAAAGCGAAACTGTCAATCTACCACTTGTCATTGCGAGACGGCGCGAAGCGACGACGAAGCAAAACTAGGCCAGCCCCCGCTTGCCGGCGCGCCACTTAGCGATTTCCTGATGATTTCCGCCCAATAAAACCTTAGGCACGGTATAAACTTTCTTCCCGATTTTTACTTCAGCCGGCTTGGTATATTGCGGATATTCCAAAACCCCTTCCACGTTATGTGATTCCTCGGATAAAGATTCTGACGCCCCCAAAACGCCGGGCAACAAACGAACGATACTATCGGCCACCACGCCCGCCGGCAATTCTCCACCACTCAAAACGTAATCGCCGATGCGAATTTCCTCATCCACGAAAGCCATCACCCGTTCATCAATCCCTTCATATCGTCCGCAAATAAAAATCAATTGATCGTATTGCTTGCTGAATTTTTGGGCGCTCGCTTGTTTCCACACTTTGCCCTTGGCGGACAACAAAACGGTCGCTGTTTTTTTCTTTTTACGAATACTCTTCCAGGCTTTATAAACCGGCCCCACTTGCATTACCATGCCCGCTCCGCCCCCGTAAGGTGTATCGTCCACGTGGCGGTGCTTGTCCGCTGAAAAATCCCGAATATCCACGTAATCAACCTGAACGATTTTTTTATCCTGGGCGATGCGCATCATTCCGCAATCAAAATACGCTTTTAAGCTTTCCGGAAAAATCGTCAAAAAAACCAAATGTAATTTTTTCATATTTTTAAAATTAATTTACTCCCGCTAAAAACGGCGTCAGCCACGCTTCGATGGCGGCACTCACGCCCAAACCAACTATAATTATAACAAATCCCAAAGAAATTCGCTTGATGAATTGCCAACGCGTCAACTCCGGCAAATATTTTTTCGGCAAATAAATTTTCAACCAAAACAACAATGCCAACCACGCCCCTACAAAAAAGAATAATAATTCAAAAATGCCGTGCGGTAAAATCATCAGCGCCGCCTTACTCCAAGTGATTGATGATAAACTGTAAGCGACCACCACGCTAATCACCAAACCGTTAAGATATTCTATCAAGAACGGTACAAACAACAAGAAGGAAAACAACCAAGTGATTGCCAAAACCTGAATGTTGTTTTGCCAAATATACAAAAATAACGGCCACCCCCGCGCGTCGGCCGGTAACTCTTCCAACATTTTTTGCGCCACCGCTTTCAGCAACTCAGTCTTTGTAGACTCACCAATGATGAACACGGAAAGTATTCCCAAAACAAAAACCGCCAATAAAATCCAGAAAAGCCGAGCGTGTTCTTTGAAGATTTCCTTGAAAAATTTCATGATAAAAAAATTAAACGTTTTGTTTATTATTGCGAAAAATATGGGAATTGGCAAATAAACAAAAACACCCCGCACAAACGAGGTGTTTTCTATCAAAGAAACAAATTGTTCTTAGATTTTCAAATCATCCATATCATCGTGGCTCATGCCATTCCCATTGTCATAATGAGAACCTTCGCTTCGATTTGGATCATAAATCTTCAAATTAACGCGAGCGTTGTTGCGGGCGCCAACGATCTTCAATAAAGTTCGAATAGCGCGAGCGGTTTGTCCTTGACGACCAATCACAAAGCCCATGTCGGCCGGATTAATCTTTAAAGTCAATAAAACGCCTCGTTCATCAACTGTGCGATCAATTTGCACATCTTCCGGATGAGCAACAATGGTCTTCACAATGAATTCCAAAAAATTTTGATCCATGACATTATCAGTCATTGCCGTGTTTTTTAATAATTAGATCAAACTGATTTAAATTATCAGTTAAAGATAATTTATCATTTTGAGAAAAAATTGTCAAAAATATTTTTATCTTTTTACCGCCCCATCATCCCTTCAAAATCTTGATTCAAAACCGCTTGGTAAGAATATTGGGAATCATTTTTTTGATTGACGATAATCGGACTGATCGCTTGGAAACTTCGGCCCAAATCGGTATTGGGGAATTCCAAGTTCAAACGATTGGTGGTGCCGGGTTGTTTCTGAATCAATAATGAATATTGACCCGCTAAATATTGTTGATAAACATAATCAGGCAATTCATAAGTCAAAGACAAAGTTTTGGTTTGTCCGGGCTCAATGGAAATAAACGCGCCAAACACGGTTTTTCCAAACTCCTCGCTTGTCTCCACCTTACCGATTTCCTTGGAGCGATCCTTCTTCATTTGCCCGCTGGAAGAAATCAATTTACTGCCCTTTGGCACATAGAAACGCGTAAATGAATTTAAACGCGTATGCTTCCAAGTGAACGTTCCATTATTTTGGTAAGTCATGGCGGCGGTGGCCAACAGTTTTCCATCCTTCTCCACTAACTTATAGGACAAAGTTTTTTCCATCACCTCATCGGTTTTCAAACTGGCGAGATTGGTATCCACCACGAACAAATAATCACCGTTAACACTCTGCACTTCACCGGTCCAATCATTGCTGCGCACGATATCCATGGCCAAAGGATCTTTAAAATACATTAAAATTTCTTTTTCATTTAACAATTCCACGGTCAACAAAATCACTTTTTGTAAATCACTGAATGGTAAAGAGAACAAACGTTCTTTCAAAGCGATGGCAATATCCGCTACCACGTTCTTGCGTTCATCAACCTGCAAGCCCTGCTGGTGCCAATCCACTTCCACTTTATACTGCAACAACTCAGTAAAGTTTTCCGCCGAATATTTTTCTCCCTCCACCTCCAAACCACCCAAAAGCAACAATAAACTTTCAATCAAACGCGGCGTCACGGCAATCACGCCATCAAAATTCGGGGACGTTTCACCGATAATCTTTTTTTCATCTTCATAAAAACGCAATAAAGTATAAGCACTGGTCGGAAAATCCGGTGACCAATTGGCGTCACGGAAAAAATACGTATTCACCAAATAATCCTTGATCGGCTGTGGGGGCTCGGCCTTAAAACCGGCGTCGGTCGCGGGATTGTCCAAAGAATAAACATCATGAGTTTTAAATTCCACGATTTCCCCGTCTTTCACTTTTAAAATTCCATAAGTGCCGATAAAACCACCGGTCGGACGCAACTCCCAAGGATTTTGCAACAAAAACAAATACTGTTTTTCTTGCGGATAACCGGCGACGCTCGGCAAAACGCGCGCCGCCTGATAAGCGAAATTCAAAATTTCATTGGCATCCAATAATTTTATTTTTACGAAACGCAAATATTCACCCCATGGTCCGAAAAATTTATCTTCATCAATTTGATACATTGATAACAAAGCCAAATTAATATGATCACGGATTTGCAAAATCACTTCCGGACTGGCGGATAATTTTGCCAATAATTGTCGGCGATCTTCAGTTGGAATTTGATTAAAAGAAATTTCCTGATAATTTTCATAACCGGCATAAATGTCCGCGAAAAATTTTGTACCCAAACTCAAAGCGTCAGTCAAATGTTCCAAGGATTGCAAACCGCTCAAACCAACCCGCCGATAATTTTCCAAAACCACAAATTTCGGCAAAGAAAAATCCTCCACGATTTTGTAACTCCGCTCCCACGCTTGGCCGGCCGATGCCGAATACTCCGCCGCCGCCGTGTAATCTTTTTCATTTAAAGCGTTCAAAGTTTGCGTGACAAAATATCGTCCCTCGGTTAAAGATAAATATAAATTGGCGCCATCTCGCCACTGCGGCGCCGTCCAAATCAACAAAGCAATCAACGCCAACAAAGCCACGCCAATCAAAACCCACAACAAATAAGTAACACCCTTAAAAATGGCGATTAAACCACCCAACAACCAATGAGGGGCGTCTTTGGGGGACGACAGCGGTGGTAAATATTGTTTGGCTTTTATTTTTTGATTTTTGTTTAATAACATATTGGAGTTTAAATCACTCGCTAATCTTTAAATTTTTTGAAAAATCGACGGGCGCTCTTAATGTGAATCCAAGTTAAACGATTGGTCAAGTTTTTCCACAACGACCCACGATCCGATTCTTTGGCGTGTAAATGCACCGCCTGCGCCAAAGGATAATAAATAACTTGCTGATTTTTTCGGTGAACGCGACGACAAAAATCTGTGTCTTCAAAATACATAAAATATTCTTCATCAAAACCGTTCAACTCTTCAAAAACCGCGCGCCGCACCATCCAAAATGAACCCATCAACCAATCCACATTTTGTGGCTGCGTTAAATCCACATCTTTCATTAAAAACCGCTCCAAATCTTTTTGTCCGGCAGCGGTCTTTCCCAAGAAAGTACGACGATAAGCCGGAGTCATTCTTTGATAATATCTGAAACACGACTGCTGCGCTTTCCCATTACCATAAACCAACTGCGGACTGATTAAAGCCGCTTCCGAATGGTCTTCCAAATACTGATACAATTTTTCAATCGTGCCGGGCAAAACATGAATGTCCGGATTTAAAATCACCAAATATTTACCGGTGGCATGCTTGGCCAATTGATTATTACCCGCCCCGTACCCACGATTGGGAAATGAAAAAAACTTTAAGTTTGGCAAATCGCCGTACAATTCCGCCAACATTTCACCGGTGCCATCATTGGAATTATCACCGACGATAATTTCGTATTGATACGGTAATTTCAACTCACCGATGTTTTTCACCAAATTTCTGGTTAAACCCTTGGTCTTGTAATTGAGAATCAAAAATGACAAACCCATATTATTTCATCCACATTGATAAATCACTGTTCTTAATATACTTTAATATAACTTGTCGTTTTTGCAAGATGCGCTTCTTCAACCTGGCACGTTCGCGGGTGGCGCGCCACCAAATTTTCGGCGCAGTAAAAAAACATTTTAAACAGCTAGCCCAACGATGAAAGGTGATTGGCAAGCAATATTTCCCCCAATTGGCTGTTTTATCGGTAAACAAAAAATAATTCCGGAAATTATACATTTTATGAAATGACGATCCGGATTGCTCCGGTTTAAGCGTTCGAAAATGCCAAGCGGTCGCGCGCGTGGCGACAAAAGCCGCCCACCCCGCCAAACGCAAACGTAAAGCCAAATCAAAATCTTCCTGATAAGCGAAAAAATCATTATCAAAATATTCATTTTCATAACGCACGCTTTCCAAGGCGCTTTTTCTATACATCACCAAAGCACCGGACACGCCGAACACTTCCCGATTGCCATGCTTATCCACTTCAATTCCCCGTTCTCGTAAGACAAGCTGCAAATCATCACCGCGTAAAATATTCTCAGCCAAAGATTGACCGGCCAAATCATCATAAACTTGATAATTTTTTTTGATCACCAAACCAAAACTATCAACCATTGCCGACTTCTCAAAATCAATCAAACGATACAACAACGGTCCTACTGCGCCAGCTTTAGGATTGGCATCCATGCTTTTTACCAATTCTTCCAAACAATATTCATCCAAAACCGTATCTTGATTAACCACCAACGCGTATTCGCCGCGCGCGCGCAACAACAATTTATTGACGGCACGCGTAAATCCCAAATTATTGTTTTGATATTCCACATTAATTTGCGGATAATCACGTCGTAAAATTTCTTTGGTCTCATCCAAAGAAGCATTATCCAAAATTTGAATTTCAAAATCACGATAAGTTTGTTTTTGCAAACTATCCAAGCACTCTTTTATGAATTTGGCGCCATTCCATGTCACCAAACACACGGAAACTTTTGCCATAAATTAATACTGATTATTATTTTCGCACTTTCGGCGTCACCCAAAACCCCAAATATTTACCGAACATCAAACGCGTCTGCGATTCGGCGGCCGGAATTGATCCGAAGAAAATCATTACGAACGGCAACAACACCCACTGCAAAAGCATAAATAAATATTTCCAAGGTGAATAACGCTCCGGACGTTTCGGCAATAAAACCAAAAAGACAAACGCCGACAACAGAATACCCACCATGCCAACCAACATAATATTTTCCAAGGCGAACGGGGCATTTTGAACGAAGGCGGAAGAAGTCATCAAATCATTTTTGTACCAAGTATTTTGAATGTATAACGGGAGATAACCCAAAATGAACATCAAAATCGGACCGGTCGCCCACAAATACATTCCTTCCATCAAATTGAAAAGATAATGAATTTTTCTGCTCAAAGCGATTTTCGGACGATGCCAAAATTCCCAAACCATATACGGAAAATGTTCCACGCCCCAGGCCCAACGACGTTGTTGTTTGTATAAATTTTTAAAAGATTGTCCCCAATTTTCCCCCAAAACCGTATCCATGGAAACCGGAATATACAGCGGCGTCACGCCGTATTCACCGTTATAATGCATAAAACAATGCAAAAAAATTCGGGTGTCGTCAGTCACAATATCGGGCGCCCAAAATTCCACGTCCACCAAAGCGCGAAAACTCATGCTATGGGAGGAAAAAGTATATAATCTTTCCGGACGCATCAATTCCCCCAACAACCACATGGTCGTGGAAAACGCCGCCACGCGCATCGGGCCGGGAGAATCCCACATGTTATTGTTATATAAAACCACCGGCTGATAGGAGCTGCGCGTCGGATTGGGGTGACTCAAATAAGTATAAGTCAAATGCGCGAAATATTGAGGATGAACCGAAGTATCACAATCAAAATACGAAACAATCAACTTGTCATAATCCAAACCCAATTCATCAATTAATTCTTTGGAACGCTTGCCCATCCAGTTGGCATTGGATCCTTTACCTTTAATTTCCCCGACTAAACCATCGGGATGCTCGGTAAACAAAATATGATAAAAATCACCTTCAAAATTTTCTTTCACTTGCGCCGCCACCTGCCGAAAATTTTCACCGGCACGGCCTTCACCACCCAAAACAATCAACATTTTTTTCTGATCGTAATTGCAATTTTTCAAATGCTCAAAAGTACTTTTCAAAACATCATAAGTTTCCGTATACATCGGTAAATAAATAATCTGGTAATACTCTTTCCACTGCGGATATTTTTCCTTCAACAATTTAAACCAATCTTTCTTGATGGCCACTCTAAAACGGAACCATGACGCGATAAAATTATACAAAAAATAATAAATACGAATAATAAAAAATATCGCGTAAACGATAATAAAATAAATAACCCAAATCGGTTTTATGAAAGACAAAATCAAAGTTCCAAAAAAAGTTACCCACAATAAAATTCCCGGAATCATTTCCAAGAAACGAAACAAACGGGAACTTTGCTGCAAATGTTGCAGCGGAAATGGTTTAAATTTCATTGATAATTATCGTTAAATTAATTTTTAGTGAATTTCCAAACCAACAAACTGATTACACCGATGCCAAAAATGAAGGCCAAACCGAAAATCAATTCGCCGGTAACACTACTCTCCGCACTGATTAAATTTTCCCAATCAGTCACTTTAATCGCTTCCGGATGTTCGGATTGCCATTTTTTTAACTTAGCGGAAGGCTGCTCGCAACCATTATCAATACAATTTTGCACGGCACTACGATAGGCCGCCGGATCATAACCGACAATCCATTGATCACCAATCGCCACGCTCGGCACACCGTCGGCGCTTTGTCCGTAAGTGGCGGCCATCTCACCAAATAAAATCTGATTATCAGTGGAACCGTTTAATTCCAAATCAATCAACTTTATGATGGAGTTATCTTGCGCCATTTGTTCCAAAACCGGACGTGCTTGAGCGCAATGCGCACAACCCAAACTGTTAAAAAACCACACTTCAATGGTTTTTTCTTCTTCGGCCGCGAACGCCGGCAACGCCACGAACGTCATTGCAAACGCCGCCAATAATAAAAATTTCTTAAACATAAATATCACTGATTATTTAATAATTCCAATTAAACTATAAATTTTTTCCATTTTAGCGCGCGCCACATCGCGTGCTTTTTCCGCACCTTGTGCCAAAACTTCCAACATATATTCATTGGATAACTGATTATAACGTTCTTGCACGCCGGTCAAAAACTTGGCAACGCTCTCACCAACCGCTTGTTTGAAATCACCATAGCTGGCTGAATCAAATTGTTGTTCGGTTTTTTCAATCGGCATATTTTCCAAAATGCTATAAATTTCCAAGAGGTTACTGACACCGGGTTGATTTTCCCAATCATAACGCACCTTGGCAAAATTATCAGTCACCGCTGATTTGATTTTCTTAAAAGCACTTTCCGGACTGTCTTTTAAAATATAAATCAAATTCTTTTCACCGCCATCACTCTTGCTCATTTTCTTTTCCGGGTTTTGCAAGCCCATCACGCGACTGCCGATTTTATTGATGGAATATTGCGGCACCACCAAAGATCCTTCGCCAAAACGATGGTTAAAACGCTCCGCCAAGTTTCGGGCTAATTCCACATGTTGCACTTGGTCATCACCAACCGGGACCTTTGTCGTATCATACAATAAAATATCAGCTGCCATTAAAACCGGATACATAAATAAACCGGCGCCAATATGTTCTTGTTTTTCGGTTTTTTCTTTGAATTGAGTCATTTTTCCCAATTCGCCCATACCGGCAATGCAGGTTAAAATCCAAGACAATTCAACATGTTCTCGCACATCAGACTGCAAAAAAACCACCGATTTTTTAGGATCAATCCCCAAACTTAAAAATAATTTGGCGATTTCCAAACTGCGACGACGAAGCTCAATCGGTTCTTGCGGAACAGTGATAGCATGCAAATCCACCACGGAAAAATAATTTGTTCCGCTATTTTCATTTTGTAACTGAACCCAATTTCTAATCGCACCCAAATAATTTCCCAAATGTAAATCGCCACTCGGCTTAGTTCCCGAAAAAATAATTTCTTTCATATTTTAACTTTAAATTTATAACTGCTTCACGTACAAACCATGAATATTACAATAAGCACGCACTTCTTTAATCTCACTGACCGGCACCGGCAATTTCAAGCTCGGTTCTGTGCCAATTTCCGGTTTATGTTTGAAAACACCGTTCAAAGTGGTCACCTCAATCCATTCAATGTGATGCTCTTCCGTCATCGGATGAAAAATTTCCCCGATGGTCACGCGGCTACCGCCGGTGGACTCTTCGGTGATCATCGGAATATGTTTCTTGGCTTCGCCAACTGTGGAATTTTCCGGAATTAAAGTCATGTCTTGATTGCAACAAACTAAAGTGCCAACTCCGATGTGAATCACTTCCACCATGTTTCCGCAAATTTCACATTTGTAAATCTGTTTTGATTGTGTCATAACGTTTTTTATTATTAATAATAGCAAAAATAGCTTCGCCCACGGGATTCCAGACATTTTGGCAAAACCAAAATTCTGGAATGACTCCCCAAACAGAATCATAACTCCTTACATTTTATCACAAAAAATTAAAAATAACAGCTATTTCTGGCAATTTGGACAAAAATGCGTCCCCCGCCCCACGAACTTCTTTTTAACGATTATTTCACCGCACCGCCCACACGGCTCTCCTTGTCGCTGAAAAACCTTTAATCTTTGCGCATAATTACCCGGCCGGCCACGCCCATCGCGATAATCACGAAAAGTCGTGCCACGCGCGCCCACCGCCTCCACAATAACCTTATAAATACAGTCAAATAAGCGTTTACGATCAGCCGGACGCAAAGTTTTCAAGACCCGTTGCGGACGCAAAGCGGCACAAAAACAAGCTTCATCGGCGTAAATATTGCCCAAACCGGAAATATATTTTTGATTTAACAAAAACGCTTTTAATTTAGCGGATTGATGTTTTCTAATCAATTTTTCAAAATCCGCCCACTGCCAAGTCGGGGTGCCGGGCTCCAAACCGTAATTTTTAAAGATTTCTTCCAATTCCGCCCGGTTCACCAGCGTGAAATAACCGAATTTCCGTAAATCATTGAAATACAAAGCACCGCCGTGGCTAAAAGTAACAGTAGCGCGGGTGTGGCGGTGCGGGACTTGCAAATCACGCTCTTCCTGCGTATGCCCGCCGCCAATCACGCATTTTTTATCTTTAAAAATCAGTTGCCCGGTCATTTTCAAGTGAATCAACCAATACACATCATGATTGATTTCCAAAATCAAAAGTTTGCCAATCCGTTGAATATCCTTAATTTTTTGATTTTTCAAACGCGCTGAAAAATCCTCGGCTGACATTTTTTTCACCAAATTGGGCCAAGTAAACTCAATATCTTTAATTGTTTGATGGCGCACGCAAGCCAATAAATCTTGGCGCACGCTCTCCACTTCAGGTAATTCCGGCATAAATAAACACTAACAATAAATTAAATTCTTCCACTGGAACCAAAGCCCCCGCCCCCACGCACCGTCTCCTCTCCCAATTCATCCACCGCCAACAAATTTCCTTGAACACAAGGACTGATAATCATCTGGGCGATACGCTCATTTTTTTTGATGACAAACGCTTCATTTCCCAAATTTATTACAATCACGCCCACTTCGCCACGATAAGAAGAATCAACCACGCCCCCCAAGGTATGAATCCCGAATTTCACGGCTAAACCGCTTCGATCGCGGATATTTCCCCAGTAACCATCGGGGATGGCGAGTTTAATGCCACATTTCACCAGAACGCGGGAGCCGGTCGGCAAAACATATTCCTCCGCTTGCATATCAATGATTTCTCCATTTTTGATTTCTCCCCAAACGCCGGAAGCGCGCAAATCAAAACCGGCATCACCGGGCTTGGCATAGGCCAAATCCTGCAAATCCGGCGTTAATTTTTGTACTTTTATTTCCATAAAATTTTCCTGATGACTAAGGTCTTTTTATATTAACATCAAATAAAATCATAGTCCAACTCGCCGCTTCGGTGATAATTCACGCTTTTGAACCACTGATTCATCTAAATAAACGTCGTTATTGTCATTCCGAACTTGGTTCGGAATCTTTAATACAAAAAATAATCACCATTATCATAATCAACTTACTGTCACACATTAAAGATCCTGAAACAAGTTCAGGATGACAAGACAAAAAACAAGGGGCGACAAAAAACCAATTATTTGAAACAAACTACATCACTTCACATTATAAAACACACAAAAACAAAAAATAACATCATAGCCCATCAGACAGGACAAAAGAACCACTTAAAGCTGGTAGCTTTCAACAAAATTTCAACAACGCTGACATCAGACGAATCAAAGTTCAAGACCGGGGATAAACTTCTCATCCGCCCTTACACCAAACCAATCACATATAATCAAAAAGACCCGCTTTAGCGAGTCTTTCATACTTGTGGGCCGGGGCGGATTCGAACCACCGAAGGCGGAGCCAGCAGATTTACAGTCTGCCCCCTTTGACCACTCGGGAACCGACCCATTTTTAAAGAAACTAGAGCCAACAGAGGGATTCGAACCCACGACCTATGGTTTACAAAACCATTGCTCTACCAACTGAGCTATGTTGGCGCGTTGACGAACCTCAAGGTTCTAGAACATAAAAATAATAGCTTATTATCAAAGGCAAGTCAAGAAAAACAAAAAAAGAACCGATAAAATCGATTCCTGAAAACCCTCATTTGCACTTAGCAGACGAGATTGCATTCGCAAATTCTTGGATGCATGCATCAAGTACCTTATGCCCCAATTCTTCCACCAGAACATCACTGATCTTCCAGCGGTAAAAAGCACAACGCAGACTTTCTTCCGATTCCGGCTGAAAATCCTTCTGCTTTTCAAGCCACATCTTAAATGCGGCTTCTAACTGAGGCAAATATTTGTTTTTTTCCGGCCAATCCTCACCTTCCAAAAACCATTTGATTTGCCAACTTGCTCGAAATATCCGCCAAGATTCTTTGGAAAAATGAACCTGCTCTTCGGAAATTTCTTCAGCTTTTTCATACTGCTCCAAACAAATTTTCACTGCCGGATTGTCATTGAAAGCTGGAATCACCTTAAATAAATACGCCTTTTTAAAGTCCATGTGAAAAACCCTCCCTTCTGTCATAATTAACCAAAAAACAAGAATTCTGTCAATCTTATTTTCCCTAATTTCCAAAAACTTACCCATTAAACTTCACTGCCGCGTAAGAAACATCATCGGGTTTGTGATATTTCTTCTTATTAACACCATTACCATGTGTAGATTTAATATATTCAGCCGCCTTAGCCTGCCCTTCCGGAGTGGAAAAATCACAGAACTCCATAACTTCTTGCAGCTGATTATTATCCATATTATCAAACAAACCATCTGAACCAAGAATAAACTGATCGCCTTCATTAACATCAATAATTTTTATATGATCAGGAGTTATTCTAGCAAAGTGACTAGTCGTTTGACGATTAATATTTTTAAAAAGATTTAAAATATTTTTACGTTTTTCATCATCAATACTTTGATCAGCTACCACAAAATTCATCACCGCATGAAAATCAAATTTGGGATCAGTTTTATCTTTAAAAACTTGATTGCCGACTTTCTCTAAATATGCAGTAAATTCCTCCGAATCAATCAACTTCAACAATTTACTCGCATCCACTGTATCCCCATTTTGTTCACAATCTTTCTTATAATCCTCATTTGCCTTATATCCCATACTATTTAAAACTTCCCCCCAACGAGCTGGCACCTCTTGTAAACTCCCAAAATTATCTTGAATCATATTCCATGCCGAATCTGATTCCCCTAGCTCCTCAAATTTACCATTGGACCCTAAACGAACAATACCACTATCACCAACATTAACAATAATTGCCTTATTTTTACCTTCGGCATCTTTATAAAACTTAACAGACGAACAGGTAATTTTTCCACCTGAGTCTTTGACCATATCAACCACCTGCTTAAATTTTTCAAAAACCAAACCCTTAATTTCCTCCTCAGTTTTCCCGGAAAAATCCCCCAAATCAAAATTTTCCATGCCTTTTTTAAATGCCTTTGCCGCCAAATCACCATCACCGACGCCCCCCATACCATCACCCAAAGCTATCATGTTCGATTGACGATTAAAAGCCACCGTATCCTCACATTTATCCATATTTCCTCTGGCTTTTGATCCCTCGTAAACCGAATACACATGGCTCATGCCACGCACTAAACCGGTTTCCCCCCACGTTTCAATGTTTTCCCCAATTGAAGAAACCTCATTTTCAACATGCACTACACCACCGGTACGCATCAATTCTTGATATTGTTTGACTGTTTCTATGTTTGGTTCAGGCAAATCATCTACAATTTCATAATCCCCTTTCTCCAAAGGTTCAAGATATTCCGACACTGGTTCAGCCTTTGATTTTTCTACCGCCGGCCCCACCACACCAACATCCTTACGCAAACTCCTAGGCGACAATAAAGCTTCCGTTTTTTTAATCAACACATCCAACGAATCTTCCTCCGGAGATTCTTCGTACTCTGCGATTTCAGTCATATCATCAATTACGGGTGGAAGTGGCGGTGGTTTCTTAATTTGATCTTCAAAATTAACTGCCATAATATTTTGATTTTATTTCTTATTTACTTGCGTCGGCGGAATCGTATCTCCGGATTTTTTACTTAACCGCTCCAAAGGCTCAGGCGTATCTGCCAATTCTTTAATAATTTTCAAATAATATGAATCTTGATTTAAAATATCCTCGTCAATCGGCAAGTTTTTATCTTCGTAACGCTTTTTTATCGCCCCACGCTGAAACGCCGCCAACGCCGCCATCAAATGCGCCACCGAATATTTCTCCGGCAGAGAATAATAATATTCCAACATTTGACCAGTACTCCAGCCTGACAATTTAGTGTTTTTATCCAAAGCCAAATCACTGATTAAAGCGTATTCCAAATCAGTGTGCTCATATAAATCTCCCTCGGAAACACCAAAATTTTTAGTTGCCAAAAACGATTTTAAAAACTGATAAATATTTTCCGTGTATTTATATTTTGACCACAACGATTCAACTTTTTTAGCATTATCCGCACGTAAATCAAAATGTTCATCCACGGTCCTAATTTCCAAATCAAAATCTTCAGAATCCTTTTTCTCGGTTTTCTCGATTTTTTCCATTCTTTTGTAATCACGATATTCCGCCTTACTTTTTTCAATTACATTTTTATTAAACAAATTCGTCAAATTTTGCCATTGTTTTTCCAAAGAAGCCAAACGCTCATCGTAATTTTGAAAGGTTTGTAAATATTCAACCAACAATGGGCCATATGACATATTAATCTTATAACGAGCGGCCGCCTTACCCGCTTCACTGGTCACACCAAACTCTGTTTCAGCATTTTCTTCAAAATTATTTAAAGATTGATACAAATCATAAAACTCCTGCCATTTATCACGCACCCTTTGGCGCGTTTCATTATAATTAACCAAAACATTTTGGCTGAACGTTTCAAAATCTTTTTTAAAATAATCAAAATCTTTAGTTTCATTCACTTTAGTACGCCACTCTTTCCAATCACTCTCCATATTTTTCACAAAATCATCAATCTGTGATTTAGTACGATCCAAATTTCTTTTTGCTTCTGCCAAATCAAACTCCTGCTCTTTTTTAAAATTTTGAAAATCTTCCGGAAGTCTCTCCGTGATTTCTTCATCAGTCGATCGCAAACTCCGCGCCTCCAAATCAGTACCAAAAACTTGCGTACCCTTTTGGAGTTCCACTGCAGATGAACTCTTAGAATCAAAAATTTCCGGATGCTTCCGTTCACTGTTTCTTTTCGCCTGTCCCTCCAAATCATGCAGGGTACGATGTGATTCTATACTAACCATACTTTCTCAAAATTTTTTACTCTTCTATCTTACCATTTTTTAACAAATTGATTAAGTACTCCTTGGCCGCTTCATACTCGTTGGGAATAACCCCTTCTAAAATCGCTTCTTCAATCAAATGCTTGTAATAACCGACTTGCTTGCCCGGCTGCAAATTAGCCAATGCCATAATTTCATCACCGCGCACCGGCGATTGAAAAGCGCGCAATTGGTCTTTCTCACGCACCTCCTGCAAGCGACGCAAGATGAATTGAAACTTTTCCTTCTTTTCAGCGACGCGCTTGGGATTGGCCGAAGTCAAATCACTGCTCGTCAAAAGCAACAAATCATCCAAATCTTCATCAGCTTTAACAATCAACCGACGAATGGCGCTGTCCGTGACCTGCTCTTCGGTCAAAGCAATCGGACGCATATGCAAATACACCAATTTTTTCACTTTTTGTCCCAAATCTTTGGGCCAACGCATGCGCTTGAAAATCGCGGGAATCATTTTACTGCCCACCAATTCATGATTATAAAAAGTCCAACCCTTACCCTCGCGAAACTCGCGAGTCGGGAACTTACCAACATCATGAAACAAGGCAGCCAAACGCAAAGCCAAATCCCCGCTCTGCTCGGCGACCCTATCCAACACTTTCAAAGTATGTTCCCAAACATTTTTATGATGACTACCATGCTCTTCATAATCCTGAATATCCAAACGATCCAATTCCGGCAAAATCACTTTTAAAATTCCGGTTTCTTTCAATAAATGCAAACCGATTGATGGCTGCGCCGCCCCCATGAGCTTAAAAAACTCCTCGCTGATACGCTCCACCGAAATAATTTCCAAACGGTCCACCACTTGAAACACCGCCTGATACACTGACGGATCAATGGAAAATCCCAACTGCGCTGAAAAACGAATCACGCGCATAATGCGCAACGGATCATCATAAAAAGTCTGCACCGGATCCAATGGCGTGCGCAAAATTTTCGCTTCCAAATCTTTCCGACCATCCAATAAATCCACCAATTGCCCAAAATTATCTTTATTCAAACCAAAGGCCAAAGTATTAACAGTAAAATCCCGGCGCAGCACGTCGGTTTTTAAATCCGCTTTTTGAACAATCGGATTGCGCGATTCCACGCGGTAACTCTCGGCGCGCGCCGTCACGAATTCCAAAATATAACCATGATAAGGAATCATCGCCGTGCCAAAATTCTCGTAAACAACCAGGGTGTCCACTTTCCAAAAATCAGCCAATTTCTTAGCGAATTCCGGAGCATCACCCAAAACCACGAAATCAATATCATGGGATTCCTTATTCAAGAAACGATCGCGGACATAACCGCCGATCACGTAAACTTCCATTGATAAAGAATCGGCCAATTCACCGATCATTTTAAAAATTTGTTCCGCCGTCATAATAGCTTATTACTGTAAGCCCAGTTCTTGTTTTCTCATCCACATTTTGATTTTAAACCATAATTCTTCCACTTGTCCTTCAGAATTATGACTGTTATTCACCAATGCGAAAAATTTATCCGGATAATTGCCCTGGGTATGCAAAAATCTTCGTTTGAAATAGGTGTTGAAATCAGCCGGTGAAAAATTAACATTACCGACAAATTGTTTTTCTCCAAACTGACGCTTGTTCAAGCGCTCCATCACAATATTTAAATCACAAATTACATTAATCAACAATAAATGTCCACCCAGTTGCTCCAAACGTTTTTCCAAAGTCTTATAATAAGTCACCACGTCGCCATCTAAAATAAAACTGACCCCCTCCTTCAATAAATAACTGGCACGTTCCAACGATAACCACTCAATCAATTCGCGATCCTCATGATCATGCCCTTTTTCATACAAAAAAGCGCGAATATCATCATGGGAGAACAAAGGTAAATCGCTTTTCTGCTTCAATATGTGGGCGACGGTGCTTTTTCCTACGCCGGTCAAACCAACAAAGGAAATCACAAAAAGCGGCTTTTGGTTTTTCTCCAACTGATTCAAGTCCACCGTGTGTTTGATAAGATCCAAAAGCAAAGCTTTTTTGGAATCACTGGACATATTTTTATTTTACTTTTTAAATTACGAAAAACTTATATTCTTGAAAATTCTTCTTTCAATTTACCTATTTGACCTTGCAAACGAGCTTTTCGTAATGGGATTTTTTGCGTCAATGGATTTCTTAATTGTTCATTCAATTCCTCCAACAACTTTTCCCCCGCCATTTTCCGATTAACTTTTCTTTTTTCCGAAAATCGCAAATGAATTATTGCATCCGCATTAAGCTTTTTATCTTGATCCCAAACTGCCTTAGCATATTCAAATGATTTAGGAATTAAATCAGATTCTAATTCTAAAAATTCCCTAATTTTTTGAGGATCCAATTTATCATTATTAACTAAATCATCAAAGATTTCCCGTCTAATATTTTTTAATTTATTTTCAACCCATTCTCTATCAGGTTTTTGTTTCCACTCTTCCACTGCCGCTTTCAAACCTCCAACTATCAACTCATAATCCGCACCTTTTGCCTCTGTCGAACTTGCTAATTTATCAAATATCTTCAAATCTTCCTCTGTGGATTCGGGAACAATTTGGTTACCGGAAGCTACCGATGGATTTTCAAAACTCATAATTTTTTTTCTTATTTTTAATCAATTTTAATTGCACCAATATTATACCACAAAAACTCTAAAACAAAAAATCTCCCACCACCACATCCGCCAATTTCAAATCTTCCGGCGACAAATTAGTGCTCAACGCCACCACTTTCATACCGGCAGCCTTGGCGGAAATAATTCCCTGCTTGGAATCCTCAAAAGCCATGCACTGATGCGGTTTTAATTTTAAACGCTTGGCCGCCAATAGATACGGCTCCGGATCGGGCTTACCGATTTTCACATCGTCCCCACTGACAATCACGGAAAAATATTGGCCCACTTGAAAATGTTGCAAAACCATTTGCACTTCTTCCAACGGAGACGAAGAAACCAAGGCCAATCGATGTTTTTTGGCAAAAATTCTGATCGCCCGCTCCGCCCCCGCCACCGGCTTTAAATATTTTTTCGCCAATTCCAAATAAGCGGCGCTTTTCTCGCGCAACAAAGTCTCCACGTCTTCCGCCAGCCCGTATTTTTCCTTAATCTTTTTAAAATTTACGGGGTTGGGACTGCCCATGTATTCATTTTGATATTCCTCTTTACTCAATGTTAAACCATGATTAGTCATCACCTGGCGATAGGCCTCTTCATGCAAACGCTCATCGTCGGCGATTACGCCGTTCATATCAAAAACAATCGCTTGAATCATTGGAAGGATTTTATTATTATAATAAATTTATTATAACAAATTTTTTAAATCCCCTGCAAATAAGCGTAAATTCCTTTCACCACGCCCTCCACGCGAAAATCGTGACTGGCAATAAACGGCGGATAAGAAGCATTGGTTGAAACCAAAATCACGTGGTTTTTATGTTTTTGCAAACGTTTGATTAAAGCTTCCCCATTATTCACACAGACTACAATCTCACCATCCCGCGCCACGTTCTGCCGACGCGCAATGACAAAATCGCCATCATGAATTTTTTCCACCATGGAATCCCCTTTGGCTTTTACGAAAAATGCCTCAGACGCTTTAAATCCCAAAATTTTGGTGGAAATCGGAATGCGATCGATCGGTTTACCATCCAAAATGCTACCGTTCGGACCACAATGCGCCAAACCGTAAACATTGATATACGCGAATTGACGCTCCGGCGAATCACCCAAAATCTGATAATCCTGCGGATCATTGGGATTGCGACGCAAGTAACCTTTCTTTTCCAACTGCATCAAATGATGATGAACCAGGCTCGGCGTTGATAAAGTTAAAATGTCCTGCATCTCCCGAATGGTCAACGGATCAGTGACATTGTCTTCCAACAAGCGCAAAATCGCCTCTTGGGTGGGATGTAATTTTCTGCTCATACGATTTTGTTTATTATTTTTTAGATGAGTTTTATTAACAAAAAAATGCTACATTGGTATTGTAGCAAATTTTTAAAAATAGAACAAGGGCTAGAACAAGACAATCTGTTTATTCTTATTTTTACATAAACTAAATTTACACCATCCTCTTAATTTTTATATCGCCCATTGGGCCGAGAAGGTTAAAATTTTGAGGTGAGTTTAAGTGTAAACGAAAAACGAACCCAAAATTTTCCGTTCGGACCAGGAGGGTGAAATAAAAATTAAGAGGTGGTGACACAAGCTAATAGGCGGCAAAAAAACAAGACAATTTATTTCAACGGCGAAATTACTCTTAATCTCTCCACGGCCGGCGCCAAGACCGACACAAAATAATCCAAATCATCTTTGCTCACGCCCCGCCCCCACGAAATACGCAAACTCCCGTGAGTTTTCTCCGGCGGAATTCCCATGGCCGCCAAAACCGGCGAGCCATGCAAAGACCCGGAAGCGCAAGCTGAACCGGTGGACACAGCGATTCCCGCGTCATCCAAAATAAACAACAAAGATTCACCTTCCACGCCCTCAATTCCCAAATTCAAATTATTGGGCAAACGAGCGGACAAAGATCCATGGACACGGTAATTATTCAAATTATTTTCCAACAACTTCAACAAATGATCTTGCAATTCTTTAGCCGCATTATAATTGGCTTCTCGCTCGGCGCGCGCCACGCGACAGGCTTCGCCCATCGCCACGCTCGCAAAGACATTGGATGTTCCCGGGCGCTTGCCACGTTCCTGGTGGCCGCCGAACATCAAATTGGCCGGCACGGTTTTTCCATTAACCGCCAAAACACCAATGCCTTTCGGACCATATAATTTATGACCGGAAACGGTCGTGAAATCCAAATGATTATCTTTTATATTCAATGGCAAATACAAGGCCGCTTGACTGGCATCACTGTGAAAATAAATTTGTTGCCCCTTAGCCTTACGTTGCGCCACAACTTCGCCGATTTCTTTAATCGGCTGAATGGTGCCCACTTCATTGTTGGCAAACATCACTGACACCAAAACTGTTTCATCACGCAAAGCCGCTTCCACCGCGCTCGCTTCAATAATACCTTCGGCGGTCGGCTGCACATAAGTGATTTCCACTTGCGGCTGCTTGGCCAAAAAATGACGAGCCGCTTCCATGATGGACGGATGCTCAAAAGCGGAAATGACAAAATGCAAAACCTGATTGGGCCGCGCTTGGCGCATCATTTTATAGACACCATGCAAAACCCAATTATTGGCTTCGGTCGCGCCTGAAGTGAAATAAATATTGGAACTTTCCAAATCCAAAAACTCGGCGATTTTCTTGCGACCGTCTTCCAAAGCACTCTGCGCTCGTCTGCCAAAAGTATGCAAAGAATTGGCATTGCCAAAGTCTTCGCGCAAATACGGCAAAGCCAAATCCAACGCACGTTCATCCAACGGCGAGGTGGCGGCAAAATCCAAATAAACGTTTCTTAATTTACTCATAAATTTAACGCTTAAACTGATTCAGCCTCGTCCTCCAACA
>DAIPKK010000022.1:0-13365 GCA_036769805.1 Patescibacteria group bacterium | reverse complement strand
CCGCCCCGAAAGTGCGTTCTCCCGGATTGATATCATGACCGCTATCATTATTAACTATTTCCTCCGGATAAGCAATCGGCGTTTCCAAATTTTCCTTCAGGGTCAAAGCGGCACGTTTCACTTCTTCATCGGAAATATAGACGCCTTGAATACGGCGTGGCTCGCTCTCGCTCGGATCCTGGAACAACATATCACCTTTACCAAGCAATTTTTCAGCACCGGCCTTGTCCAAAATGGTGCGAGAATCGGTGTTGGACGCGACACTGAAGGCAATACGCGCCGGAATATTGGCTTTAATCAAACCGGTAATAACGTTGACGGACGGACGTTGCGTGGCAATCACCAAATGAATGCCGACGGCGCGCGCCATCTGCGTCAAACGCACGATGTAAGCTTCCACGTCCCTACCGGCGGTCAACATAATATCGGACAATTCATCAATGATAAATACCAAATACGGCATTTTTTCCTGAGCAATCGTATTATAACTGGCAATATCGCGCTTTCCGAATTTTGATAAAATCGTGTAGCGGCGCTCCATTTCGGCGACCGTCCACTTGAAAGCGTTGAGCGTGCGCGGGACGTCGGTGATTACCGGCGTCAACAAATGCGGAATACCATTATACAAAGTCAATTCCACGCGCTTCGGGTCAACCATAATAAAACGCAAATCACTCGGTTGATTTTGATATAACAAACTGATAATAATCGCATTCAAACAAACGGATTTACCGGAACCGGTTTGACCGGCCACCAACATGTGCGGCATTTTACTGATATCGGCAAACCAGGTTTTACCGGCCACATCCTGCCCCAAAGCGATTTGTAAATTATTTTTACGATGAGTATATTCCTCCGATTCCAACATCGGTTTCAAACGCACAATCGTTGTTTGTTTATTCGGCACTTCCAAACCGACATAAGGTTTGCCGGGGATCGGCGCTTCAATTCTTAATGGATAAGCGGCCAAAGCCAAGGACAAATCATCTTGCAAAGCGGTAATTCTGGATAATTTTATACCTTCCGCCGGCTTCACGGAAAATTGCGTCACCACCGGACCGACTTTAACATCCTTCATTTCCACTTCAATACCAAAATTCTGCAAAGTCTTTTTGATTTGCTGGCTGCGCGTTTTGATATCTTCGTTCTGCGGTTTGGCGCTCGGTTTCTCTAAAATATCCACGGATAATTCTTGTTGATATTGTAAAATCTCATCGGTTTGGTAAGGGAATAATAATTCATTATCGGCTATTTCATGTTGATCCTTTTTCAATAATTGTGATTCCGAAGCTTCAAACACCGGCACCCCCACAATCTCTTCATCATCGTCCGTGCCCTCTTCATCAGACGCTTCGTCTTCACTTTCCATTTCTTCCTCAGCGCCATCATTCAAATCCACAAATTCGGCGTTAGACTCAGCTAAACCGTCATCCAATTCCAATTTACGATTGACCATTTCCGCCACGGCCGGCTCACCGTCAGCGTCAAAATCAGCATCCTCGTCGGTGGTCGCGTCATCGTCTTCCGCCTCCGCCGCTTTTTCACCGCGCTTGCTTAACTTATCGCCAATCGCCGTAAACAAAGTCGCGAACAAACCGGCCACGGACACCAAAAACCACCAAATTCCTTTGGCCAACCACTCAATGACATAAGTCTTTTTAATCAATTGATTTAACGAAGTTTGGAAAGTCAACATCACCCCGATCAACAACAAACTGGCCAAAATAATTCCGGCCAAAATATTACCCACAAATTTAACCAAAACAATCATACCGACAAATCCCAAATAACCACCACCTTGGTAAAGCGCGATTTTATCAATCAGCGCGCCGGCATCGGCCAGCGGCAAATGCAACCAAACCCAATAAGTGGCCAAACCGCAACTGTTTAATATCAACAAAAAAGCCCCGAAATAATGGGCAAATCTTAAATTAACGCGATTGTTTTTGTAATTATGCCAATACAAGAAAACACTCAACAACAGCAATAAAGCAGCGAACACAAATTTTCCCCAACCGAACAAAATACTGTAATAATGATTGATAAAACGCCCGAAAGCGCCGGCAATATTAAAAAAACTCAAAAAACTGGCAATCGCCAAGATGAACAAAAGAATCACGCTTAAACTGCGTTGCAATTCCCTGCTCAGCATAAAGAATTTTTTGAGTTTACGGTTTCTGGACATAATTTATCTTAATTTTTTATCTTAATTTTAGTAAAAATTTTTCTAACATTAGCGCTTTTTCTCAAAATTTTAAATTCATAAAATTTCGGCCATTTAAGCCTGATTTCACACTATAATTATAGCATAAGATAAACAATAACAAAAGAGCGGATTTTCCAACCCCAAAACTTGTGTTTTTTGCTATTTTATGGTATAATATTAATGTGAGATGGAACTTTGACAACGATCCAAGACGGTGACTCTCACCACCACAAACCTTGGGTTATAACTAAAAAAATAAGAAAGGAGGCAGCAATGCCTTTAATCAAGAAAGCCTACGAAAAAAACCGCATGGGCGACGCCGCCCGCATCCTGACCAACACGATCATCGTGGCGGTCGTCCTCTTCGCCATGAGCAGCTGGAACCTGCTCTGGCAGAAAGTCTTCGCCATGGTTCTCGTGGCCAGCAGTAGTTACGTCCTGTACAGGATGGTCTACTACCTGGTCTGCGAGCAGACCTTCATCCGGGAGCCCAAGGACAAGCGCACCGGGCGTAAATACCGGAACAATGAGCTTGTCTGGGAGGAGTGGCGCGGCGGTCTGATTCACCTGCCCCAGCGCATCATCGGCGCGACGCTCTTTGTCGTGACCAGCAATGTATTGCTGTTCACGCGGAGTGGCATCGCCACAATCTACGCCGGCATCCTAACCACCGTCGGCTTGGCGATTGCCTACATCGGGCTCTACGCCAATCCGGAAAAAACTCCGGCCCCGGAAATCGTCGCCAAGAACGAAAAAGCCTTGGCGAAGTGGAACGCGGCCCAAGAGACTTACGCTGAGGCCTGCAAAGATAAGATGTGGCGAAATTTCTTCTATTTCGCCGGCATCATCGGGCTGGAAATCATGTTGCTCAGCCTGACAACCGCCAAACCCCCGCTCAACGACGCGATGAAGGGACTCCTCTTCATCAATCTTTGGCCGGGACTGGGCATGGTCGGTTTCAGCCTGGTCTTCATGATGATCACCGGCCGAAACTTTTTCATGTTTCTGCCGGCGGCCTTCATTCCGTTCTGGTACGGAATGGAGTACCTGCTGGGTTACCAGCTGATCCCCACGGGACACCTGGAATCCGGCTTTGACAGGATCTTCCTGCCGCTGTTCCTCGGATTCACGCTGATGATGGACACGGCAGCGATGATTCGCCGCAAGTTCTTCGTCACGCCGGCTGACTACCGGTCGATGCTGGAGGACGCGGCTGATGGAATTAATTTCTCCTAGTCGAAATTATTCGGCTGGGAGGAAAAAATATCAACACCATTCAAAGGAGGTGTGAAATCAAAAAAGCGCTTGCTCTACCAAGAACAAGCGCTTTTTTCGTTTATGAAAACAGTTTTTTACAACATTGTAATGCTCGCCACGCTATCATCGGTATCAACACGCATAATCTTAACGCCTTGAGTATCGCGACCCAAAACGGAAATGCTGTTGAACGGCAAACGAATCACTTGGCCTTTTTCGGAAATGACAATCAAATCTTCATTTTTCACACTGACACTGTTCACAATCATCGCGTCCACAATCGGACCGGTTTTGTCAGTAACATGCGCGGTACGAATACCAATTCCGCCACGATTTTGCAATTTATATTGATTGACATTGGTACGTTTACCATAACCTTTAGTGGTAATAACCAATAATTCCAGAGTGTTTTCTTTTATCTCATCCGGACTCATCACACCCAAATAAACAATTTGATCATTGGATTTTAATTTCATGCCACGCACCCCGTTAGCGACGCGCCCCATCGGACGCAAATCACTTTCCGCAAAATGAATGGCTTGACCTTGCGCGGTCGCCAAAATCACTTCGTCGGTACCGGTACTTGGTTTAACCCATTCCAAACGATCTTCATCATCCAATTTCATAGCCACCAAACCACTGCGTCTCACATTGGAGAATTTATCAATCTCCACTTTCTTAATGACACCACGGCGCGTTACCATCATCAAATATTTCCAACCTTCCAAATCATCCATAGACAAAACACTGGTGACTTTTTCCAATGGTAACAATTGCAAGAAATTCACCAACGCTTGCCCCTTAGCGACGCGACTGGATAACGGCACTTCATAAACTTTCAACTGAAACACTCTACCCTTGCTGGTGAAAAACAATAAATCATTATGAGTATTGCAAGCGATTAAATTATCCACCAAATCCTCTTCTCGAGTTTCAATACCGGTCACGCCCTTACCACCACGATTTTGCAATTTAAAATTATCCGGCGCAATGCGTTTGATATAACCGGCGCGCGTAATCAAAACCATGGTCGGCTCATTCGGAATCAAATCCTCTTGCGTAAATTCACCAATGGCACCCTTCACAATCTTGGTGCGACGATCATCACCATATTTTTCTTTCATTTCAATCACTTCTTTTTTGATGATTTGCAAAATCTTCTTTTCCGATCCCAAGATAGCTTCCAATTCTTTAATCAATTTTAACTTTTCCGCCAACTCATCTTCAATTTTTTGTCTTTCCAAATTGGCCAAGTTTTGCAATTTCATTTCCAAAATCGCCACCGCCTGACGTTCGCTCAATTTAAATTTCTTCATCAAACCTTCCTTGGCGGCTTCTTTATCTTTGGATTTCTTAATCAAGGCAATCACTTCGTCAATATTATCCAAAGCGATTTTCAAACCTTCCAAAATATGCGCGCGATCTTTGGCACGAGCCAATTCATACTCAGTGCGACGACGCACCACGATTTGACGATGTTTCACATATTCTTCCAAAACACTCTTCAAATTCAAAACTTGCGGTTGAATGCCATTAACCAAAGCCAACATATTCACATGGAAAACATCCTGCAATGGTGTATGCTTATACAGCAAATTTAAAACTTTTTGAGCGTGCGCTTCTTTTTTCAATTCAATGACAATACGCATGCCATCACGATCAGACTCGTCACGCAAATCTTTAATACCATCAATTTTTTTATCTTTTACCAAATCAGCGATTTTTTCAATCAACACCGATTTATTAACTTGATAAGGAATTTCCGTAATTAAAATTCTAAATTTTCCCTTTACTTCTTCAATCTCCGCTTTACCGCGCATCACGATTCTTCCCTTTCCATGAGTATAGGCTTCGCGAATTTCTTTAATATTATAAATAATACCACCGGTCGGGAAATCCGGGCCTTTGATAAATTGCATTAAATCTTCTACGCTGGCATCGGGATTTTCAATCAAATGAACAATACCTTCCACCAATTCACTCAAATTATGCGGCGGAATTTTTGTGGCCATACCGACGGCAATACCCATCGCGCCGTTCAACAACAAATTCGGCAATTTTGCCGGTAACACCACCGGTTCCTTGACTGAGCCATCATAGTTTGGCAAGAAATCCACGGTATCTTTATCAATATCATACATCACTTCTTCGGCAATCCCACGCAATTTCGCTTCGGTATAACGCATGGCAGCCGCGCCATCCCCGTCAATGGAACCAAAGTTACCTTGACCGTGCACCAACGGATAACGCATGGAAAAATCCTGGGCCATACGCACCATGGCATCATAAATGGAAGCATCACCGTGCGGGTGATATTTGGCCATCACCTCACCGACGACGTGCGCCGACTTTCTAAACTTTGACGAAGCACGCAAGCCAATGGACCACATCGCGTACAAAATACGACGATGCACCGGTTTCAAACCGTCACGCACATCAGGCAAAGCACGCGAGACAATTACCGACATCGCGTAAGCTAAATAAGATTGCTTCATTTCTTCCACCAAGGAAGTTTCCTCAACCTTACCTAAATATTTTTGAATTTCATCCATAAACGCTATTCTCTATTTATTAATTATTTTATTTCATTGATTAAATCCCCCAAATCAGCACCGTTGTTGACTTTTTGTTTCAACTCGGACAAAACTTGTTGTTCCTCAACGCTTAAGGATTCTTCGTCAATCTCATTCAAAGACGCGCGCCAATCAACGTTCGTCTCTTGTCCGCTATTTTTTGCCTCGTCAACCAACAATAAAAATTCCTGGAATTTATTATCAGCCAATGGTTTATCCAATGCCTGATAAAACTGAGCGCGACTGATATTCCACCAGAAACCAATTACCACCAATAAAAAAACCGCGGACAACCCGTAAATCCAAATTGCAAAACGTTGGCGGTGTCGTAAATTTCCTTGACTCTCGGACACCCATTCTCGCTCTTCTTGCTCTTCAACGTCGCGGGCAACGGCAATATCCTGGTAATCTTCCAAATACTCTAAAAATTGATGCCTTTGTTTTTTGTTTCCATCACTCATAATTTTATGCTAATGGTTTTAAAATTTTTACAATCACATTTTCATTGACCAACTGACCGGCGCTTACCTTCAAAGAATTTTCCGTCGTATATTCGCCCAAGCCCATTTCTTTGGCAAACGGTTGCAAATCATCAATATCCATATTGGAACCGGCAGTCTTATAATGCATCGGAATAACAATCTTCGGATCAATTTGTTTAATCAAATGCGCCGCTTTTTTGGCATCCAAAGTATATTTACCACCAACCGGAATCAACAAAATATCCACGTTTTCCAAAGCCTCCAATTGCTCACTGGTCAAATCACAGCCCAAATCGCCCAAATGAGCGATGGTAATTTCCTCTGCCTTGATTTTATAAATGACATTCTGACCACGCTCCTCACCCTTACTCTCATCATGAAAACTGGCCATACCCTGCACAAAAACATTTTTAATTTCATATTCCCCCGGAGAATCAATAACCATTGTGCCATTGGTAAATCGCAAAGCTTCAATATTATTATGATCTTCATGCTGGTGCGTCACCAAGGCAAAATCGGCCGTCAAATTAGGTAATTTTAGACCAATATTAGCACTATATGGGTCAATTACCACGCTGACATTTTCACCGTTTAAGCTAAATTGGCATTGAAAACAAGAATGCCCATACCAGGAAAGATTCATAGTCTGATATTTATGTTTTATGAAACAATTATAATGCAAATATCAAGAAAATTCAAATCATTGGCTTGATTAAATAAAGCGTTTTTTAAGCCCTGTCAAGCAGTTTTTTTGTTGTTGCTCAAACCGAAAGCATTTGTTAAAATAAAAACATCATTAAACAAAACTTTATGGAATATTTTTTATTGATTCTAAACGTGGCGGTAGCGATTATCCTGGGCATTGTTCTCTGGAAACTTTTTTCAAAAAAACCGGAAAACCCACAATCCGAGCAATCTTTACTATTATTGCAAAACCAAATCAGTGAAAATAACAAACATTTGCAAACAGAATTTAATCAAGTCCGCCAAGAACTGCAAAACCAATTACAATTTTTGACGCAAAACGTCAGCCAAAACTTGCAAAACAACCAACAAAGTTTGCAAAAACAATCGATTTCCAATACCCAAATTTATAAAGACATCACTGAAAAACTGGCCAAATTGGAGTCATCCAGCAATCAAATTGTGGATTTTTCCAAGCAATTGCAAGATTTGCAAAACATTTTAAAAAGCCCAAAGCAACGCGGTATTTTGGGAGAATATTATTTGAATTTGACCCTGGAAAATGTCCTACCACCGGGCTCTTACGCAACACAACACAACCTTGGCAAAAATGATGAAGGACAGGATTTGATTGTGGACGCGGCGATTTTCATCAAAAATCAAATCATTCCGGTGGATGCCAAATTCTCTTTGGAAAACTACCAAAAATTGATTGATTTACCCGCCAACCACGAAAGTCGGCCGGCTCTGGAAAGCAAATTTAAACAGGATTTGAAAAATCGTATCAACGAAACCGCCAAATATATTCGTCCGGATTTGGGAACCATGGATTTTGCCTTTATGTTTATTCCGGCCGAAGCGATTTATTATGATTTATTGATTAATACGGTGGGCGTCAGTGGGAACACCGGCGATTTAATTGAATACGCCGCCCGTGACAAAAAAGTTATCATCGTTTCGCCGACCACGTTCTTAGCTTATTTGCAAACGGTTTTACAAGGTTTACGAGCGATGCAAATTGAAGAATCAGCTAAAGAAATCGGTAAACACGTTCAAAAACTGCAAAAACACGCCTTGGAATTTAATGACAATCTGGACAAACTGGGCAAACATTTTAATACCGCCATCAGTATTTACAATCAATCCCGTCAAGATTACCGCAAATTGAATAATGATTTAATCAAGTTGGGCGGGGAAAATACCGAAGAAATTGAGCCTTTTCTTTTAGAAAAAACTAACACCGATTAATTATGATCGACAAACTCCTGGCCAAAGAAAGCGCGGAATTTACCATTGAAGATCTTTTGAAATTGATCAAAAAAAACAATAAAACCGCCAATTTGGATAAAATCAAGGAGGCTTATGAATTTGCCAAAAACGCGCACCGCGGGCAGCTGCGCGCCTCCGGTGACCCTTATATCCTCCACCCGCTACTAACCGCGAAAAACCTGGCGGAAATTAATATGCCGGAGGAAGTGATTATCGCCGGTTTAGTGCATGACGTGCCGGAAGACACCGACATGGATTTGAGCGATGTTGAAAAATTGTTTGGTGAAGATGTGAAAAGTTTAGTGGAAGGCATTACCAAATTGGGAAAAATCAAATATCGTGGTTTTGAACGATACGTTGAAAATTTACGCAAAATGATTATTGCCATGGCCAAGGACGTGCGCGTCATTATTATCAAATGCGCCGACCGAATACATAATTTGACCACGCTGGATTCACTCCCCCCGGACAAACAACAACGCATTGCCAAAGAAAGTCTGGAAATTTTTGCACCAATTGCCAACCGACTGGGTATTATCAAATTCCAGGCACAACTGGAATTATTGGCTTTTAAATATGTTTATCCTGAAGATTACAACTGGGTGATGTCAATTTACAAAGATAAAGATACTGAAAAGAAACAGGAACAAATGGAAGCGGACATTGAATTGATTAAAGAAAATTTCCACAAAAACGGTTTAAAATATTTGGAAGTTTATGGACGCAGCAAACATCCTTACAGTTTGTATCGTAAATTATTGAAAAACTATCGCGACATCAATCGTATTTACGATTTAATCGCGATGCGCGTGATTGTGCCGACAATTGCCGATTGTTATATGGCGATGGGTTTAGTACATCAATTATGGAAACCGCTCACCGGTCGTGTTAAAGACTATATCGCGCAACCCAAGGTCAACGGTTACCAATCGCTCCACACCACTGTTTTTGATAACACCGGCATGATTACGGAAATTCAAATTCGTACGCCGGAAATGCATGAAAATGCCGAGCTCGGGGTGGCGGCGCATTGGATTTACAATGAAGGTAAAGATCCCAATAAAAAAGTGGAGCTGAAAAACACCCAAAACAGCTGGCTACAAGAGTTAAAAAAATGGCAACAAGATATTCAAAATGATCCGGAAGCCATTAAAAATATGAAACTGGAAATGTTCAGCAACCGCTGTTTTGTCTTTACACCACGTGGCGACGTCATCGAATTACCGGAAGATTCCACACCGGTGGACTTTGCTTACAATATTCACACCGACATCGGTAATAAATGCGATGGCGCTTATGTTAACGGCAAATACGTCCCCTTGGAAACAAAATTAAAGAATGGAGATATTGTGGAAGTCGTGATAAATAAAAACCGCAAAGGACCAAATCAAGCTTGGTTAAAATTCGTAAAAACAAAAATTGCCCGCTCGCAAATCAAGCAAGCGGACAAAAAAACCAGCTTTTTATCGTTTAATTTGTTTAAGAAAAGTAAAAAAGAAGATAAGTAATTATCTTTTTTTTAAACACACTAATAGCCTCCCGGCTCTTGCCACCTTTTGTGAGTACAAAAGGTGGCACCAAAAAACGCCGCCCTCCTGGTCCGAACGGAAAATTTGTGGCTCATTGTTCGTTCACTCGCCTCCATAAGCCACTTTGTGGCTCGTCGGCTCGTGTCCTACGGAGCACTCCAATTCGCTCACAAATTTTTACCTCCTCGGACCAATGGGCGGCAAAAAAAAATCACATTAAATTATTAAAATCAAAAAGAGCGAATGACAATTCGCCCTTTATCAATGCAAATCACATAAGAATCACTTACAAAACATTCATTTACGCCGATAAAATTTCCGTGATAAATAATCCGTGACGTCTCTCACGTAATTCCCAAATTCAAACTTTATCATCTCTTTCCAGATGCCGAACCAAGTTCGGCATGACAGGTACGGCGTTCCGCTTAACACCAAATTATCTCAACTTCTTAATTAACCCATCCACCTCGTCCAATTCAAAGATATCAATGCTAATCTTTCCTTTTTTCCCGTTCCACTGAATATCAACCTTGGTTTGTAAAAGTTGTTGCAATTCATCCACGCGCGCTTGCACGTTAAAATCAGGCAACATTTTAAGAGGCTTACCGGCCTTTATTTTTTTAACCGCTTCTTCTGCTTGGCGCACCGGCAACTTGTATTGAATCAATTGTTCAAATAACGCTTGACGTTGATCAGGTAAAGATTCCAAAGCCAACAAAGCACGCGCCTGCCCTTCGTTCAATTCACCATCACCAATCGCCTTTTGCATCTGATCCGGCAAATTCAACAAACGTAAAGTATTGGCCAAAGCGCTGCGACTCAAACCCAAACGCTTGGAAGCTTCTTCTTGGGTCAAAGCGAAACTATCAATCAACTGCTTATATGACATCGCTTTTTCGATGGGATTCAAATCCTGACGTTGAATATTTTCAATCAACGCCAATTCCAATTTTTCCAAATCACTGGCCGTCTTGATAATCGCCGGAACTTCCGTTAATCCCGCCAATTGCGCCGCTCGCCAGCGACGTTCGCCGGCAATCAATTCGTAATTGTCTGCACTCTCCTGCGTCAACAACAACGGTTGCAAAATTCCATATTTTTTAATGGAATCAGCCAATTCTTCCAACTCAGCGGATTTAAATTCACGACGCGGCTGGTAACGATTCGGCTTGATTTTGCCAACCGGCACGTGACGCACCTCTTCTCGCGCCACGCTCTCTTCAATTTCAGCGGCTGAACGTTGCAAAGGCGCGGTAACACGGCTGGTGGATGAAAAAATCGCACTCAAACCTTTTCCCAAGCCCTTATTTTTCAAACTGGCGTTCATAATTTTTTAGTTTTAATTGTTATTTTTAAATTTTTATTGATTTTCTTCAGCGCTTTCTTCAATAGTTTCTTCGTTATTTACAACATTTTCGCCACCATCTTCCGCGACTAACTGATTTTCCAAAGCCGGCACGTTGATCGGCTGATTACTCAATGTGCTGATAATTTCACTGGCCAACCACGAATAAGCGCGCGCTCCCGGGGAGCCGGCGTCATAATCAGCGATTGTTTGCGAATAACTGGGCGCTTCGCTCAAACGAACATTGCGCGGAATAATGGTTTCCATCACGCGATGCGGAAAATTTCTTTCCAAATCATAACGAATATCCCGAGACAAACGATTACGCTTATCATACATGGTTAAAACCGCCCCCAAAATCTCCAAATCGGCGCGCAAATAAGATTTAACCAAATCAATGGTTTGCACCAACTGCCCCAACCCTTCCAAAGCATAGTATTCCGCTTGCACCGGAATCAACACGTATTTACTGGCTACCAAAGCGTTGATAGTCAACAAACCAAGGGATGGCGGACAATCAATGATAATATAATCAAAATTATTTTCCACGTTTTTCAATTTTTGCGATAAACGAAACTCCCTGTCAGGCAAATTAACCAATTCAATGGATGCGCCCGACAAATTTATATTGCTGGGAATCACAAACAAATTCTCCTGATTACTGGGAAAAATCACATCTACGGCTCGTAAATTTTCCACCAACAAATTGTAAACGCTACGCGCTTCGTTGTCATAAACATCAACCCCCAAACTGGTGCTGGCGTTCCCTTGCGGATCCAAATCGATCAACAAAACTTTATTTCCCGCTTTAGCCAAATAAGCGGCCACGTTTACCGAAGTGGTGGTTTTACCGACACCGCCCTTTTGATTTACCACGGAAATCACGAAACTCATATAATAAAAAATTAGCTGTTAAAACTTTTATTGATAATA
This sequence comes from Patescibacteria group bacterium, assembly GCA_036769805.1. GTDB lineage: Bacteria > Patescibacteriota > Patescibacteriia > DYGC01 > DYGC01 > DYGC01. Next base: position 1,087 of record DAIPKK010000022.1, on the reverse strand, counting down.
TAATATCACACTTTTCGGGGTTTTGCCACTGCCTGTCTTGAACAAAAAAAGAGCTCCTAATTGAAGCTCATGAAATATCAAAACACATACGGAGAATGCTGCTGAATCGTGGACTCATCCACTTCCTCGCAGCCCCACAACAAGGCGTGGGTGCGCCAGAACAAAATATCCTCTTGCTTGGCGCGCGGGTCATACAACTCCCGATAAGAGTCGTCCCCGACGAAAGCGCTGATCAACACGTACTGACGGGGGTTTTCCTCGGTTTTCTTGAGGATAATCACCATCGATGAGCACGGTTGCGCTTGCCCGACTTTACAAAAACGACTCCACCCGTTACGACCTTTGCGGATTGCCCACAAAATGTGTTCAGGGGAAACGTCATGCGTGGACACGATGTGGCTCTGACCAATCACTCTCCCCAAACCAACCACCGTCTTCAGAAAATGCATATTCGGCGGCAGTTTCACGCGTTGCAGCGCCTCACGCAAAAGAGGCAAATCAACGTGACAGTGACTGTTATTACGATCAATCACCAACTCGCCACTGCCCAAGAGACCAATCGTTCTGGTTCCGGAAAAAACTTTAACATCACCGGCCATGACCTTACACTCTCCTTTCTCACTGAATTTTTAAAACAAAAAAGAACAATATTCTGGCGGCGACCTACTTTCCCCACAAGGAGTATCATCGGCGCTGATGGGCTTAGCTTCTGAGTTCGGCATGGGATCAGGCGTTTCCCCATCGCAAGTGCCACCAAAATACTGTTCTCTTTCCAGTTACTATCAATTTACAATAATCAAATTTTCATGACTATTTAATACGACATCATCTGCATTGAATCATTTTAACGATTTTTAAAGTGTAATAATATGACTTATTAGTATAGCTCGGCTGAATGCGTTACCGCACTTACACCTGCTACCTATCAACCTCGTAGTCTACAAGGAGTCTATGATATCTAATCTTAGGGACAGCTTCGCGCTTAGATGCTTTCAGCGCTTATCTTAACCGCACATAGCTACCCAGCGATGCTCTTGGTAGAACAACTGGTACACCAGTGGTGCGTCCATCCCGGTCCTCTCGTACT
>DAIPKK010000067.1:0-2698 GCA_036769805.1 Patescibacteria group bacterium | reverse complement strand
CGCGTGCCTAAAATAATTTTTTTCTCATTATTGACAATCGCTTGCCAGCAGGCGTGTTTGAGATTTTTCTTTTGTTGGATTTTATGACTGATTAGCAAACAATCATCGGTGTTAATGCTTTGCGCGAAATCGTTCATTGATTGTAGATTGGGGAACAACAACAAAATTTGTTCACCGGAGGCGCGAGCCTGGTCAATCATTTGTCGGTACAAATCGTGTTTGAAAGATTTTTGGTTGTTCAGGAGAAGCGTGAAGAGCGGCGCCGCGGGGGGCGCGTAACCACGGGGTTGCTTCGCTTCGCTCGCAATGACGGCGCTGTTGGTACTGTCGGCGCCCCCCGCGGCGCCATCAAAACCATAAAATTTCGGCCAATCAAATTTAATATTATGACTCTTGAGGGGCGCGGCTTGCCAAAATTCTTGCAAGGCCAACGCCGGAGAAATAAAATGTTGATCACTGAAATTCATCATGAAAGCCAATTCCTCGGCACTGAAAACAAACGGCAATAAACCGAGAATCCCTTTGGTTTTGCTCGCATCAATATCAGTTTGTTTTTTTAATTTTAAAACCAGACCGTGAATTTTTTGACGGCGCCAGGGAATCAGCACAATTTGTCCGATTTGCAGTTGTTTTTCCAGCTCAACCGGTACGGAGTAGTCAAAATAAGCCAAATTGCGGGGCAACTTTGTCAGAGGAATGATTTCAGCGAACATAGTTAGTGCAGTTTAAAATAGCCGCTTAAATATCCGACGCCAAACGGCGCTTCATAAGATAATTTAATGAATTTCCAAGGATAATCTTCCAGCAAGCCGAGCATAATCAATAATGGCTGATAAATGCAGGCTGAATGTTGTTTCACAAATTCCAAATCCCATTTGGCGATTTCTTGGCCTTGGCCTTGTTCCAAATAACGCAACAGTTGGGTGTCAAAATTCAGTTGTTCCGGATTAAGTGTTTCTTCGACGCGATGGGATAAATCACCACTGGCGAAAATCGCGATATTTTTATCTTCATTACTGAAAATTTCTTTTAGCAGTCGGCCTAGTTGCCAATGGGCTTCGCCATCCAAATCGGACGGACTTAAACTTAAAACCTGGCAATCTTCCAGACCGGCGCTCAGCAAAGTCAAAGAAATGGCGCTGCCATGATCCAATTTGTCTTGATTGACCAGTTGCAGCGGCGCGCGTGTTTCCAAATAAGATTTGATTTTATAACTCAAATAAATATCCGGTTTCCAAGTGAATTTGGTTTTGAAATCACCCAAATCCTCAAAATCCGCCTGATAAATCATCTCGTTATTTTCCAGTTTCCCCAGATTCAACACAAAAGAGCGAGAAATTTGGGGGGCGTGGGAGCTGATGACGATAATCGTATCAACTTTATTTTTAAGCAATTCTTGATTGAGTTCTTGAAAAGAGGCGAGTGTGCTTTTCAGCTTGTCGCGGTGTTCTTTCCCAATGCTTTCCAGGAGAATCGGGGGGTGCGGAACAATGCCGGTTAAAACGATCGGCATAAAATTATTCGTTAATGAATAAATAGTTATCGTGGCTTTCTTCAGTCGGTAAATGGCTGATATCATAGTCTAAACCACTGAAATCAATTGTAGCGCCGTCCGGGTATTGTTGCAAGACGGCCGGTGAAGTGATTTTGATGTCTGTCCAGCGAAAATTCAGTTTTTTGAAAGTATATTCATCGGCAATTTTTTGTTTAGTTTTATCTTTAATCAAATAGACACCGGCCTCATCTTTGGCTTTAAGCAAAACGCCGTCCGGGTATAAAATGGTTTCGCCGGTTTCATATTTGTCCAGTTCTTCCGGCGTCATTTCTTGCGCTTGGCAATTTGGACAATAATATTTGATAATATTCATTTCCAAAATAAAGTGTTTTTTGCGATCTTTTAAATAATAGAGCTCACCGCCGCCGCTGTTCTTGGCCAAAGCGCCAAGCGGATAGAGTTCATTTTCATCAATTTTTTTACCGCGTTTGTAAGATAATAATTCACTTTTATCCACTATTTCAATTTCATCAATGCTAAAGCCGAGACGGCGGAAGACCGCCGGCGAGGCAATCGCCCGTAAAGTGTTTTCCTCACTGATCAAATAAATGCCGGATTTGCCATCACTTAACAAAGAATAAAGCTCATGTTTGATGGGTGAGCCGAGCGTGTATTGATTGATTTCCCAGCTTTCCATTTCCAGTAAAGGATATTGTCCATATTGTTGAAGTAAAGATGGGCTGGTAATCAGATGCCGGATTTCATTTTTCAGCCAGTAAATTTTGTTGGTGTCTTTAGCTTTGACCAAAATATTATTGTGGTAAGAGGAGGCAAACCAGCGATTCCAGATTTTCCAAAAATTCAAATTTCCATGAATGTGCGGCGTGTAGTTGTATAAACAAGCAGTCGCTTGGTTGGCGGGGGTGAGGGCTTGGCCGTCAATGGTGTAGCTGTTATTGGCACTGATGCGGAATTTGCTCGGTTCATCCAAACATTGGCGCAGACGTTTGGCAGCATAGGAAACTTGATTAGCAAAACCTTTGTATTTTTGAATCAGCGGATCGTCCATGGAGCAACTGTCGCAAACGGCATAGCCCATGGCCCAGTTTAGGCGGGTGTTCAAATTTAGCGCCGAGCCGATAATCAAGCTTTGTTCTTTTTGCAATAAAGTTATTAAAACTTGCGGATTGATGCGGTATTCTT
>DAIPKK010000021.1:8948-13531 GCA_036769805.1 Patescibacteria group bacterium | reverse complement strand
AAGCCACCACTTCACGAATATTGTCTTCATTCATTAAAACCATTGTTAATCTTTCAATGCCGGGCGCGAAGCCGCAGTGCGGCGGAGCGCCAAACTTGAAAGCATCAATCATATGACCAAACTTACGATCTACGACGGAGCGATCATAACCAACCAACTCAAACGCTTTATATAAAATTTCCGGATCATAATTACGTAAAGCACCAGAAGCCAATTCATAGCCATTAGAAATTAAATCGTATTGCTCACCGATAACATTCCCAATATTTTCTTTAGTCAAAGCATCCAAACCGCCGCGCGGCATAGAAAACGGATTATGACCAAAATCCCAAGTGCCTTTATCTTCATCATATTCATACATTGGAAAATCAATAATCCACGCCCAAGCCAAAACATCCGGATCCACCAAATTCAAGCGCTTGCCCATTAAGAAACGAATCGCCCCCAACGCTTTGACCGCCGGCAAGAACTTATCCGCCACCATCAAAATCAAAACGTTATTGGCCACTCCGATTTTATCCAATAATTGATTCAATTGTTCTTCGGTGAAAAACTTGGTAATGCTACCGCTCCACGCTCCGGCCTGATATTTCATCCAAGCCAAACCATGAGCATGATGTTTTTTCGCCAAAGAGGTCAGCTCACCTTCAATGTCCGAACGACTGAATTGATCGGCACCTTCAATCGCCAAAGCACGCACCGTTTCCGCTTCTTTAAAAACGGAAAAACTTGTCTGCTGCGCCAACTCGGTGATATCGGTGATTTCCATATCAAAACGCAAATCCGGTTTATCACTGCCCCAACGATTCATCGCTTCTTCAAATGTAATGCGTGGGAACGGTTTTTTCCAAACCTTTTTACCGGCCACCTTCTCGGTCAATTCAATGAACAAAGGCTCCATTTCCTGAAAAAATTCTTCCTTGGTTTTGAAACTTGATTCCACGTCCAATTGATAAAATTCACCGGGGGAACGATCGGCGCGCGGGTCTTCATCACGGAAACAAGGCGCAATCTGATAATATTTATCGCAACCGGCGACCATTAACAATTGTTTAAATTGTTGCGGGGCTTGCGGCAAAGCGTAAAAAGTTCCCGGATACAAACGAGACGGCACCAAGAAATCGCGTGCCCCTTCCGGAGAAGAAGCGGTCAACAAAGGAGTTTCCACGGATAAATAATTTCGGCTCTCCATATACTGACGGATATAAGAAGTCATCTTGGCGCGGAAACGCAAATTTTTTTGCATTTTATCGCGACGCAAATCCAAATAACGATATTTCAAACGCAAATCTTCGTTGGCCTCACCTTTATCCACTTCAAAAATTTCAAAGGGCGGGGTTTGCGCCTTGGAAATGATGGTCAATTCTTTGACATCAATTTCAATTTCGCCGGTGGACATATTGGAATTAATCATCTCGGCGGGGCGGCGGCGCACCACGCCACGCGCGCTCACTACAAATTCATTACGTAATTCATTGGCCAAAGATAACAATTTTTCATCGGAAATGTTTAACTGCACCAAACCGGTATAATCACGCAAATCAATAAATACCAAAGAACCCAACTTCCGATATTTATTCACCCAACCGGCAACCAACACTTCATGATCCACATGCTCGGCGTTTAACGAGCCGCAATAATGACTTCTATACATAAATATTTAAATTAAGGACTAATGCGAGTTAATAAACGAGGGAACGGAATGGTTTCACGCACGTGATCCAAATGACAAATCCAAGAAACCAATCTTTCCAAACCATAACCAAACCCGCTGTGTGGCACGGAACCATATTGGCGTAAATCCAAATACCATTGCCAATCTTTCATATTATAATTATGGGCTTCAATTTTAGCTTTCAATAAATCATAATCGGCAATTCTTTGGGAACCGCCAATCACTTCACCATAACCTTCGGGCGCTAATAAATCATTACCCAAAACATAACCAGGCATGTTTGGATCTTCAGGCATATAAAAAGATTTAATGACCGCCGGATAACGATCCACAAAAATCGGCACATCATAGGAATTGGTCAGCATGGTTTCATCATCAGCACCAAAATCCTCACCATCTTTAATATCCGAACCTAATTTTTGCAATTGTTTAACAGCCTCACTGTAATGAATACGTGCAAAATCTTTGTTAACCACATTTTCCAAAGGTTTAACATCACGTTCCAATACCAACAAATCAGCACTATTATTTTCCAAAACACTCTTCACGACAAATTTAATTAATTTTTCTTGCCAATCCATATTTTCATCATGTTCCACGAACGCCATTTCCGCATCCATCATCCAAAATTCAATTAAATGACGGCGAGTCTTGGACTTTTCCGCACGAAACACCGGACCAAAGTCAAAAACACGATTATGGGCAAACATCGCTGCTTCAATATATAATTGACCAGATTGAGACAAATAGGCTTTCCCCAAATCAAAATATTCCAACTCAAACAATTCGGTGGTATCTTCACAGGAATTTGGAGTTAAAATCGGGGCATCAATTTTGATAAAACGATTAGCTTTAAAAAATTCATAGGTAGCATTGATAATCGTATTGCGCACTCGTTGAATCGCCCATTGACGTTTGGAGCGCAACCACAAATGACGATTATCCAACAAAAAGTCCACGCCGTGTTCTTTATTACTGATCGGATATTCGGCTTTATTGATATGAACCACTTTCAAATCACTCAATTGCAATTCACATTCATCGGCTTTTTTAGGATGAATACTGACCTTAGCAGTAATTTCCAAGCTTGATTCCAAATTCAAAGCTTCCAAATCAGTCCAGATTTTATCGCTTAACTTAGCCTTTTCCGCCACCACTTGCATATAACCACTACCATCACGCAAGTTTAAAAAAGCAATCGGCCCGGAAAAGCGCAAATTACTCACCCAGCCACGCAAAACGACCTCCTGTCCGGCCAATTCCGGTTTAATGTCAGCAATAAAAGTGACCATAAGATTATCTTTATTTTTAAACTAATAAAAAATAAGTACTATTCCTGTTTGTGTTCTTTTTTATTATATAAAAAGGGAAATAAAAAGACAAGGAGAAGAAACAAACAGCCGGCGCTTTCACGTGCCGGCTGGGTTTTTTGTATAGCAAGAATATTACTCAAGTTTTAAAGTACGAGTTTCCGGTTGGCCATTTGTACTACAGTAATCGGTCCGATCAACCGAATCAACAGAATATACATCATATTGCAAATCTCCACTTGGTAACAATAATAAATTATAATAAACTTCATCATCACTGTCAGCCAAAATCTCTGTTTTCCCGCTTTCAATATCTTTTTGAATAACTTTGTCACTACCACATCCGCCAAGATCTTCTAATGTATCTAAATAAATAACTTGTTGATAATTATTCAAATAAATTGAATCGGTTACAGATAAAACATTCTCCTGAAAAGTTTTTACATCCAAAACATAACTGTCATTCCATGAAGCAGAACAACCACCACCTATAAAAATCTCTTTTAATATTATTTTTTTATCATTCAAAGACCAAGCAACGGGTATATACTGAACTACAGCGCAACCAGGTTTCCATTCTATCTTTTTTACAATTTGCTTTTCTTTGCTTAATAAATCTAGCAAAACAATATTACCAACAAATCCAGACAATGAACCATCCTCGTGCTTCTCCTCATCTTTAGCCTCAAAGTAAACTATCTTATCTTTTTTATTAGATAAAACAGAAGTAATTAGAATGGCACCATCATCCAAAAGAATTTCTTCAGCCATATCCTGGGGCCACACCAAGTGGCTTGAATCATTATCATAACGACTAAAATAGCGAACAAAATCACCATTTTTTATTTGTTCTGTCTGCGAAGAAAAATTACACGGATCTTCTGATTCATTTATTTTATAAGTAAAAGATTGATCTTCATTTAATGAAACTAAATCATAAGACAGATATTTATCAGATTTTTCAAAAACCGCATCCATAATCCTACCGGCTTTCAAATCAGTTACCACAATTTTACTATTTATAAATTTTCCCGATTCATTTTCTCCACAATTATATTTTTCCCCTGTATTAGTTTCATGCAACAAATATGCAGAATTATAAGTATCAAAAGTAGTCAACATGGAAATATCTTTATCTACCGATTCATCATATTGATTACGAGAAATTAATTTATCAACAGATGTCTGTTTATCAAAAGTATGAATCTCTGTAGAATCACCACACTTTACAGAATACATGATTAAATGAATACTTAAATTGGCATCAGGCACATACACTTCTTTAAATTCCAAAACCTTACACCCTTTTTGGATTGGTAAAAAATCAGGATATGAAATTTTTTCCCCCACCACGTTCACAGCCGCAGGCGCGCCAAGGTCCTCACTGGCAAACCACTTGAAATACATAAATAAAATTGTCGCCGTGATCGCCACGAACAATAAAACAAAAGCCACGATGGTCATTTGCATTGGAGAACGTTCCACACTCTTAGTTGTTTTCATAAATGATATTTTTATTTTAAAAATTTTTCTTGATTTTATTATAACATATTTTTGTGGTTATAAAAAAATATTTGAAATATAATAGGGGCTGCAAC
>DAIPKK010000021.1:0-8938 GCA_036769805.1 Patescibacteria group bacterium | reverse complement strand
AGTGTGTTGCAGCCCCCTGAAATTAAATCCCTTATTCTTCCTCATACATATGACAATTGCAGCCCCGACACAAAGGAGAAACAACACCGCCACAATCATCACACACCCACTCTCCATCCCTTAGGAAAACTTCTTTAACATTAATTTGGCCTTCAAGAGGATCTTCCTCCCCAGCCATTTCACATTCACAATCCAAACAATAATCTATTTCCTCGTCTGAAAGATATCCCCCGCAATTCTTACAATTCCGGGAATGATCATCTTCATTGATATCCGGACAAGTGAACTGAATCGACGCCATGCCCGAACGCTTTTTGATCGAATACTGCGTAATCGTCAGAATACTATTGGATTTAGGACAACAACCAACTACTTTAAACTCATCCGTCAAAGCATCTCGCTCGACAGCGTTCACTACGATTTCGTAGTCAGCCGGACCAGCATCCTGAAAGTAGGGTTCCGCAACAAACATCCCATTACTCCGAGGATAATTGCTCCGAGAATAATCGGTCCTGCTAATAAAGTATTCCGCATTTTGAAGGGTGAACGTGACCATCCGCTTTTGACCGAGCGGCTCGGGATCAAACAGCGCCAACATAAGATCAAGTTGGCTCGGACCATTTTTAACATTGAATTCGGTAGCCATACGGCACCTCCTTAAAAGAACGTGCGACTGAGTTAGAGCAGCCACAAAACTCCGTTGTCCTAACATACATCAGAACCACCTGCAACCTTACGGCCAGGAATTTAAGCAATTATATCACAAAAAGCAACCGACGTCAATGCTTGTTCACAAAAAACATACTTACATTAGATAAATTCTAAAAGTCATACTAATAATATATTTGCTTCTCAAAAAAATCAGTTATCCTATTTTTGGGGACAACTGAGTTTAATATCCAGCTGTACGATTTTTTCGTACACCTCAAACCTACACTCTCCACACTACCGCGATTGGCGTTTGCTCACGGGTTTGCCCCACAAACCAAACCAATCATTATAAAATAGCATTATCAATTTTTATTACTATAAAATCCAAATTGTTTTTTTCCAATTCAATTATTGCACCATTACCAATTCTTTTAAATTCTCCCATTTTTAAAATATCGCGAAAAATACAACGAATAGGTCCGCCATGGGTAATTATGGCAATTGTTTGATAATCTTCATTAGTTATTTTTGAAAAACATTTCACAATCCTATTTTTGAAATGTAAATATGTTTCAACGCCTTCCATTTCAACACCACGGGTTGCCAGTAATTCTCCAAGTCTTCGGTATTCTTCTTCTGGCTGATTTTTGCTTAATTCCGGATATGCGCCATAAATATCTTGTTCATTCATATCTTCCGTAATCGCCACTTTACATTTCAAAGAATTTTTCAAAATTTCGGATGTTTCAATTGCTCGGATTTTGGAACTGGAAAAAATGATTTGAATTTTACTGTCCAAAAGCTTTTTTGCAATCACTTCGGCTTCTTTCACCCCTTTATTAGTTAGATGATCATCGTAATCACCATCGTATTTTTCTTTTACATCCGAAGTGCTTTCACCATGTCTAATAATGTATATTTTCATAGATTTTAAAAATTTTTTCGCACCACCGCAATCGGTGTCTGTTCACGACTTTGACCTAGAGGATTATCTTTGAAAATCGCTTTGATTAAATCATTGGAATATTCCTGGCTGGAATTTCCTAAAACTTCCACGCCCAAATCATTAGCATCAATAATTGCGAAATCATGATTTAATTTGTCTTTTAATTCCAAAACTACTTTTTCCGGATTGGCCGGTGGCAACTTAGCAGATTGATTTGATGGTGGCAAAGAATATTCACACGGACCATCAATGGCATTAACACGATTACCAGCTACTCGGTAAAACATTCCTTTAACACCAAACGGTTTGGTAATGGCCGCCACTGCCGCAGCCAAAAGCATACGCAACGCACCAACCTCACGCACTGCTAATTCCATGGTAAAAGGACTACCCAAACCAATTCCGTAAGGAGATTTGTGCACAAATTTTACCAAAAACTTAGCCAAACGACCTGGTTTAATATCACTTAACAAATAAGATCTGCCTTGAGAAATCGCCACGATTTTTTCACTGATAGCGATCAAATCACCGTCCTGCCAATGTGGCGCCACACTCTCACTAAATATTTTAACTAAATCATCACCGGCTTTCACAATCGGTGTTTTCACCGGATAACGTGCGTATTCTTGTTCTCCAACCTTGATGGTCAAATTTTTTCCCGGATTGGCTTGCAAATCTCCCATAAAATTTATTTTAAAAATTTAAAATTTTTCATATATAAACAAAATCCTTAGCTTCTTGCATCTAAAACAAAAATCCACTTTTTCTTTATTACATACAAAACAATAAATGTTAGCCCCAAAATAATCACCTTATTAAACCAAAAGACTGATATAAATTTGTTTAAAAACAACAAAAGAGGACCAGAAATTATCATGCTAATTACCGAAACAACTAATGAGATCAAATAAGTTTTTTTCAAACACTGGTTATGAACAAACACCTTATAATGTTGCCAAATGTGATTATGAGTAAAGCCTGCTAAAGCACCAAACCATTGAGCAAACAAAACCGAATCGCTAAAAAAAAGAAATAAATAAAAAACACCAAAATCAACGAATGCCCCCAAAACGCCGACGGCAATATAGGCCAAAACTTCTCGTCTTAGTGCCAAATCATTTAGTATTTTGTTTAATATCATATTTTCTAAGTTCAGGATTCCAATATATTAAAATCTCATTTTCATTTAAAGTTTCCGGCGCATCTTTAGGCAAAAACACCATACTAGACTCACCAATTCCCGCGACCACGGAAGCCGCTCCAACAATATGTGCATTATTTTCTGTGAAAGGATGATCCCAACGAACAAAAACTCTTTCCGGTTGAATCTTTTTTGTTAACTCCATAATATCACTTAAAGACCTGCCTGTATTATAAACATATTCATATTCAGATCTTATCACTTGTACCATGAAAAACAACTGCGCAAAAATACTGATCATCACACAATAAACTAAGCCATTAATAATATAACGAGATTTATTATTAACTATCAAGTATTGCAAAATTACCGCAATCAAAAAAACAGCACCAATTCTTGGTAAATAATTATACCTTGAAGCTAATGTGTCCCACCACAAAGCTGTCTTAAAAAAAATAAATGGACCAATACTGATACCCATCCACAAAAAACTATACCAAATCAACATTAGATTTTTAAACCGGAACAAAATAAAGGAAAAAACACCGACCGCGAACAACCATAAACAAACAGCCATCCAATTATTTAAAAACCCACTGATCGGTGAAATCGGAATAAAATTATTAAAAAAAATCAAAGGGATTCTAAACAATGCCATTAAATCAATGCTATAAATTCCTGATTCAATCCACACACTATTTTTTTGCCAAAGGTATTGTTGATACAAATAAAATCCCAGCAATAAAAACACGCCAACCCAATAAAAAATCAAGGCTACTTCAAACTTTCTCTTATTTTTTATTTTATAATAAACAAACGTTACCAATAACAAAAAAGGCGTGACCACTGCCGACTCTTTAGTTCCCAATGCTAACACAAAACATAAAAATGAAATTAACAAATAAACAATTTGGCTATTTTTAAAATACTGATAAAAACTGACCAAACTCAAAACAATAAAAAGGGTTACAAAGGAATGCATGTTAGCCCCTATCCAAACCAATGGCTCATAAGCAATTCCCCCCAACGCCACAAGACATGAACTAACAATAGATATAAATCTTGATTTACTTAATTGCCAAGCTAAAACTCCCGAAAGAAAAGAAACCAAAACATGAACAATAATCCCTAACAAAAACAAAGGCTGGGAAGCATATCCAAAAACACCATACATAAATGAATAAAAAGCATTCAATACCGGAGAATAAAAAGTGGACATTTTAAAAGTAAGAATATTCTGAAGATCATTTCCAATTTTCTGACCATGCCATAACCAAGTAAAATCATCAGAAAACAAATAACCTTTCCAGATAACCCACCCATAAATTAAAAAACTAATTATTACGGACAGTATCAATAATTGAAAAAATAAACTCTTCTCCTTAACCGTTCTCAGCCTTTCAGAAATCCCAATCGTATCTAAAATATATCTAACCCCATCTTTCATGGTAACCCTCGAATCTTCATCATGTCTAAAATTAATGGGAAAAAGATTTGCTTGGTAATTATGCTCCTGGGCTAAAATTACCAATTCCACATCAAAAGAAAATCTATTTTCTTTTATTTCCGGAAAAATATGTTTTACAAAATGCCTCTTAAAAAATTTAAACCCACACTGAGTATCAATATTAGGAATTGATAAAAAATAATTTACCACACGACGTAACGCCGAGGAAAAGAAAGCTCTAAATTTAGAATAGAAAGAACGATTTTCATCACTAATCCTTTGACCTAATAACAAATCATCATTGCCACCTTCCAAAACAAACATGGCCTTTTCTATCAAAGCTGGCTGAAAAGACAAATCCGCATCTGAGAAACCATAATATTGCGCATCGACTATTTTAGCGCCTTCTTTGATGGCCGCGCCCTTGCCCCGATTATTTTCATAACTAAAAGATTTTACCGATATTTGATTGTCGGAAAAACTTTCTAATTTCTTAATAACTTCCTTGGTTTTATCTTTACTCCCATCATCTACCAATACAATGGCGATTTCCTTATTGGCAAACTTAGCGGTTTTCTTAAAATAATTAAAATATTCCAAAAAAGTTTTTTCAACCCGCAGTTCTTCATTATAACAAGGAATAATAAGTGCTAAATAAACCACATGGTTCAATTTTATAATTTATATTAAATATTATAACATACATGATTTGGCAATTGTAGGGGGTTGTCAATTGCCAAATCACGATTAATCAGTCTATAATAAAGGAGACGTTAAACCGAAAAATATAAAAAAATCCGCTTATGAAAATCATTTTACAAAAAGATGTCCGAAATGTTGGTAAAAAAGGCGAAATCAAAGAAGTTAACGATGGTTACGCGCGTAATTACCTTTTACCCAATGGTTTAGGGCTTAGCGCCACCGGACAAAATCTATCCACCCAAAAGAAACTGAGCAATGCCCAACAATCAAAACAAGAAAAATTGAAAAAATTGGCCTGGGAAACCGCTGACAAATTACCTAAATTGCATTTACAAATCCATGTTAAAACCGACGAACACGGCTCTTTATACAAAAGCATCAGTGCTAAATTTTTAGCCGCTGAATTAAAGAAAACCGGTTATGATATTGAGGCAAAGCAAATTCTGCTGGATCAACCCTTTAAAAAAGCTGGTACTTATCTGGTCAAAGTGAAACTTTTGGAAAAATTAGAATCATTTTTTAATATAACTTTAATTCCTGAAAAAAAATAAAAATATGGCCAGCGGGAAATACATTTTCGTGGTGGGGGGCGTGATGTCCAGCGTGGGAAAAGGAATTGCGACCGCTTCAATCGGTTTAATCATGCAAAGCAAAGGTTACAAAGTGACGATTTTAAAAGCTGATCCTTACATTAACGTCGATGCCGGCACCATGAATCCGGTGGAACATGGCGAAGTTTTTGTCACCACGGACGGCGACGAAACCGACCAAGACATGGGAAATTATGAGCGCTTTTTAAACTTAACTCTGACTTCCACCAATTACATGACCACCGGTCGTGTCTATTTAAATGTTATCAATCGTGAAAGAAATCTTGAATATAAAGGGAAATGCGTAGAAGTCATTCCCCATATCCCAATGGAAATCATTGATCGCATTCGCAAAGCCAGTGAAGTCAATGATGCCGATATCACTTTAATTGAAATCGGTGGCACCGTCGGCGAATACCAAAACGCCTTGTTTTTAGAGGCGATTCGTATGTTAAAACAAGAACAGCCGAAAGATGTTTGCGTCATTATGGTCAGTTATTTGCCAATTCCGGCGATGGTCGGCGAAATGAAAACCAAACCGACCCAAACCGCCGTGCGGGCTTTAAACAGCGTTGGCATCCAACCGGACTTTATTCTGGGACGCGCTCGTGTTCCGATGGATGAACCGCGCCGCCAAAAATTGGCAATGTTCTGTAATATTCCGGCTGATCACGCGATTTCCGCGCCGGATATTGAATTCGTCCATGAAGTGCCGATCAATTTTGAAAAAGAAAATTTTGGCAATAAGATTTTGAATACTTTAAACATGGAAGAAAAGGAAAGCAAACTGCAAGATTGGGAAAAATTGATTAACACCATCAAAACCGTAGATAAAACCGTCAAAATCGGCGTGGTTGGTAAATATTTTGAAACCGGTGACTTTGTTCTGGCTGATTCCTATGTTTCGGTGATAGAAGCGATTAAGCACGCCTGCTGGAAAAACAACGTCAAAGCTGACTTGGATTGGATTAACTCCGAAGATTTTGAAAAAAATCCTGAGAATATTAAAAAATTGAACGCTTATCAGGGCGTGGTGGTGCCCGGTGGTTTTGGTAGCCGCGGCATTGAAGGTAAGATTTTAACCGCTAAATATTGCCGCGAAAACAATATCCCGTATTTTGGTTTATGTTATGGCATGCAAATCGCCGTCATTGATTACGCGCGGCACGTGGCCGGATTGGAAAAAGCCAACTCCGAAGAAATTGATCCGCAAACCCCGCACCCGGTCATTCACATTATGCCGGAGCAAAAAGAATACATTAAACAGAAACAATATGGTGGCAGTATGCGCTTGGGCTCTTATCCTTGCGTTTTACGCAAAGAAAGCTTGAGCTACCAAAGCTATAATGAAGAATTGATCCACGAACGCCATCGCCACCGCTATGAATTTAACAATGCTTATCGAAAACTATTGAAAGACAAGGGCTTACATTTAGCCGGTATGTCACCGGACGATAAATTGGTGGAAATCATTGAAGTGCCCAATCACCCATTTTTCGTGGGCACCCAGTTCCACCCGGAATTCAAATCCCGCCCATTGCAACCACATCCGTTGTTCGTGAAATTTGTGGAAAAAAGTTTAGAGAGGAAGGTCTAATATTTTTCCCCCCCACAAAAAAACCGCCCTTTCGGGGCGGTTTTTTTTATCACTTATACGATTTTAACAAATTTTCTCGCTTCCAATTTACCATTGAACAACAAGACTTTTTTGGTATAGAATTTCACTTTACCGGCCTTGGCGGCATATAAAGTATCATCCGTTCCCTTTTCCACGTTCACACCCGGGCGGATGCGGGTTCCGCGTTGACGGACAATGATTTGTCCCGGTTCAATCGCTTGACCATCGTGGGTTTTAACGCCGAGACGCTTCGCTTGTGAATCTCGGCCTAACGCTGTAGAGCCTGACGCCTTCTTATGAGCCATAAATCATTACTTATTATTTATTGTATAATCATTTTTTTGATTGAATATATAATATAGAATCGTTGGAAAATAGTCAACAGGGAGACGAAAAAAGAGCCCGGCGGGCTCTTTTTATATGCAAAGATATAATTCTATTGCCCGATAATAATCAATAATTTAGCATCACTGGCGGCTTCGCCGGCCGGCAATTCGGTCACGGCTTTAACCCCATATTTGCTCTCCAAAGCGGCCAAAGCGGCTTTTTGGTTATCAGCCAAGCCCAAATCCACTAAAACATATTCAGTGTAATTCTTGTTGGCGGCATCCCCGATTTTACCGACTTCATAGGCCTCATCGTCATTCAATTCATCGCGTAAAGCAGCGGCTAAACCGGCTTTATTGACGCCATTGCGCACTTCCACACTGATCGGCTCGGCCGGCACGGACGATTCTTCAGTCACCGGTTCGTCGGTGGCGGCAGCCGGTTCATTATTCATATAAACCGGACCGACATTCACCAAAACGTCGGTGGTCGGACGATAAATAAAGGCTTTTTGCGCTTGCGGATAAATCAAGACGAAATCACCATTTTGCGTATCACGATAAAAAGCTTGTTCCTGTTTTAATTTTTCAGCATCAACCACATTGGCAATGGTCGGAGTTTCACCGCTTGGCAAAACAATCAAGCGACCAACTTTCGCCAAAAGCTGTTCGGTGCTCAATTCACCGCTTGTTTCAGCAGCCACAGTCTTATCTTCGGTGCCATTGGCTTTGGCGTCCAAACCATAATGTTGCCAGGCCCAAACAGCGCCGGCGCCCATCGCTAAAACCAAAATCACACCCACTAAATTTTTCCAACGTCCAGATTTACCTGGTTTGCAATCACCACATTCTTCACAATCATCATTTACGGTTTTAACAACCTTTTTGGCTTTCGCCTTGACCGGAGTTTCAATTTGTTTTTCTTCGCTCATAGCTATTGATTTTTAATAAATTAATAACATTTTTACCATTATAACAAAGCTTTTCAAAGCAAGCAAATTTACGGAGCAGGGGTTTCTTCCACGGCCGGAGTCTCTTCCGTGGCCGGAGTTTCCTCCACCACCGGCACCTCTTCCACCGCCGGCGTTTCTTCCTCAATCTGTTCGCTTAATTCATCGCCCGCCTCCACAATTGATAAAGCGTCATTATATAAAACATCTTCAGCATCTTCCAACTGCAACGTATTGGCTTCTTCAGTACCGGCGTTGCTAGCGGCGTCGGCGGATTCACTCAAAATTTCCAAACCGGTTTCGTTCACCTCAACTTCATCAGCCGGCGGAACGACAATTTCTTCTTCAATCACCGGTTCTTCCACTTGGTATTCCGGCAAATCCTCCAAATTCAATGGTTCAGCGCTCGCCCCGGATTGCACGTTGCTCGCCGGATAAGCTTGCCAGTTAAACAAAGTATCAGAGTATTGCGTTGGATATAAATTCAAACGGAAACCGCTCGCCGTGACATCACTCACAAAGTACCTCATCAAGCTGGAATCACTGGCTAAGGTTAACATCACAATC
>DAIPKK010000066.1:0-2732 GCA_036769805.1 Patescibacteria group bacterium | reverse complement strand
TGTGCCTCGCAAGGACGGCGCGCCTAACAAAAAATCTCCTGTAATAAAACAGGAGATTTTTTAATATTGCTAAGCTTCGCTAGTTGTTTTTTTTGTGCGCTTGGCAGCTTTGGCTTTTTTATCGGTTTTGACCATGGATTGACTCTTAGCCACTTTGTTTTGGAATTTCTCCACGCGACGAGTGGTGTCAATTAATTTTTGTTTGCCACTATAAAAAGGATGGCAAGCATTGCAGATTTCAATAACCAATTCCGGTTTGATAGAGCCGGTTTCAAATTTGTTACCACAGGCACAGGTGACGGTAATTTTGTCATTGTACTTTGGGTGTCCGGTTTTTTTCATACAAATATTTCACTAAAATTAATAAAATCGTAGATAACGAAATTCATTATAACAAAGAAAAGAAATAAATCAAGGGTGGCACCAAAAAACTTCGCCCGTTGAAAATTAATATATTAATTGGTCAAAAAAAGCCCCGGGCGTTAGACGCGCGGGGCGAGGAAGTGAGCTTGCGAGTGCTGAACTCAGCTCGCCAGCTGTTTGAGCAGCTCGGCGTGCTGGGTGAGCAGCACTTTCAGGGCGAAGGTAGCGGGATGTTCCTCCAGCCAGCCACGCTCCAGCAGGGTGGTCAGGGGGATCAGCTCGGCCTTGCGCCCGAAGCTTTCGCCGTCGTAGATGATCGGCAGCTCGGGCAGCGTCAGGCGGATCGGCACGACCATCTCCACCGTATGGTTGAGCCCGTCCAGCAGGGTCAGTCCGGAATCAGCGCGCGACAGCATGTCGTTGTTGATAATTTGGACTTTGCGCTGATCGAGCAGCTCCGGCAGCTCCACCAGCAGCAGTTCGTGCTCTTGGATGGCAGCGTGGGGGGCGGCGTGGCTGAGTGACACCGTTTCCCAGCTCTTGCGGAAGATCCGGACTACTTCTTCGGCGTCAATGCAGAAGTGGCGGGGCAGGATGTGCTTGCCTCCGCAGATCAGCCGGATTTCTTCCAGGAACTCCGTCAGCGCGCCCAGCGTGAAGCTGGACTGATCGAGGCGTCCCGCCGGCAGCGTCCAGAAGCCCGGATCGAACTTGGCGATCGGGTCACGCTGCAGGAGCGGCACAAAGGCCTCGTCCTTGACCTTGATCAGGACGAGCGCCTGCACCGAGAGCAGCAACTCTGGGAAGTTTTTTCCCTGGCGCAGCTCGGCGACGGTCGGCAGTTCCTCCACGAAGCGGTCACCGGTGATCTGTTCGTGGAAGCGCGCCAGCCCGGTGATGACGCACATTTTCATGTCGCGTCGCATGTCACGGGCCCACTCGCCGACCAGAAAGACCTTGTCGTCAAAGTTTTCCGGATTGGCGACTTGATTTTTCTTGAGAATTTCTTGGACCATTTTTTCTGTCATAATAACCCTCCTTACGAAAAAGTGTTACCGTAATTGGTAAACATTTATATTCTTAGGTTTTTAAGCGATTTTGTCAAGCTCCACTAATTTTATTTTTTTTGATATAATATATAAAGATAAAATTTAGAGGATTTTCAATTTAAAATAAAAATCAATATGGCTAATCAAAACGCCGTGGACATGGATAAACAAATCAAGGCTTTGCAACGCCAGGCCGAATGGATGGAGAAGAAAGAATCACGTTTGCAAAACGCGCAGCGCGCTTTGTGGTTGACTTTTTTCTTGGGCGCCCTCGGCTTGTTAGCGGCGGTGTATTTTGTGTTTATTGATTATTACTTGAACGGCGGGAAGGACGCTTTGTATGGGACATTAATTCAAGCCAGTAATTCCGCGGTTTATCAAAATCAGTTGAGTGCGTTGCAGGCGCAAAATTTGCGCGTCAATGCCACTTATTCTTTGCTCAATTATAAAAAGAATCATGATTTGTTGGCTTTTGTGTATAATCCCAATGAGCATTGGTATGCTGAGGTGGAATTTTCTTTTCAAGGGAGTGGCGACGCCAGTCCAAAAGGGACAGCCGTTATTTTACCGAAAGCCTCACAACCTTTATGGGTGATGGATCAAGCGGGAGAAGCCTGGCAGAGCGCGCGTTTGGTTTTGGAAAACGTCGTGTGGAAGCGCGCCACCAATTATCAGGATTTGAAAAATGAATATTTGAATTTTACAATTGATAATGTGCAGTTGAATTCAATCACTGATGAGGAAAATGAAAGTTCTCACAGTCAATTGGAATTTAGCATCAAAAATCAGAGTGTTTATAATTTCTGGAAAGTCGGTTTGGGGATTATTTTGCGTCGTTATGACGAAGTGGTCGCTTTTTATTATTTTGAAGCGCCACAGTTAAAGGGGTTGGAAACGCGCCCGATCAGTCTTAATTTATTTGACGAATTCAAAGCGATTAGCGATACTGAAATCATCCCCTTAATGAATGTTTTTGACAGCGAGAACGTTTATCGCAAATAACTATGAAAAGTAACATTGCCTCCTTTTTTTTCAATCGACGTTTTGATTGGTGGATCTTTTTTGCCGCTTTGTTTTTGACGTTTTTCAGTTTGTTGGCTCTATACAGTCTGACGTTTTTGGGCGTGATGGATAAAATGGTGTTTTTCAAACAGGCCGGTTTCGTGGTTTTGGGTGTGGGGGTTTTATTTTTCTTTTCCAATTTGAATTATAATGCTTGGCGAGTTTACAATCGTTATTTATATGTCTTGGGAATTGTTTCGTTGTTGGCAGTCTTGTTGTTTGGGACGGTCATCAATGGCACCAAAGGTTGGTTTTTTA
>DAIPKK010000065.1:0-2842 GCA_036769805.1 Patescibacteria group bacterium | reverse complement strand
AAAAGTTGGGTTTGGATTTTGTGCAGTTGGCGGATTTGGAAAAATGTTGCGGTTCCCCGATGATTAATGCCGGTTATATTGATGATTTTAAAAAATTGGCGGAGGCTAATTGTGATTTATTTCATCAAAGAGGAATTACTCGGATCGTTACCAATTGTCCGGGCTGTTATTTGCAATTTAAAAAAGTATATCCGGAATATTTAGGGGCGAAGTGGGATTTTCAAGTGGATTATTTGTTGGCGATAATGTTGGAAGCGGTCAAAGCCGGTAAAGTTAAACTGAAACAACAAAGTGGCAAAATTACTTACCACGATCCGTGCCATTTGGGACGCGCTGTTGGTGTTTACGACGAGCCGCGCGAATTGTTGCGTTTGTCAGGTTACGAATTGGTGGAGATGAAATCCAATCGTGAATATTCTTTGTGTTGCGGGGCGGGCGGCACCGCCAATATGAACGCCACCGAAACCAGCAAGAAAATGGCGGGGGCGCGTTGGCAGCAAGCCGTGGACAGTGGCGCGCAACAATTGGTCAGTCCTTGCGTGATGTGTACTTATCAGTTTAGACAAAATAATCAAAGCGCGATGGAAGCCAAAGAATTTTGTGAATTAATTGATTTTGAATAATTTATATGGACCATTTTAATCATTTGGTAAAAGTGTTTGATGAATATCGCTTGAAGCGAGATGTTTTTGATAAAAAAACTTTATCCGACGAATTGGCCGCTTTAAAAAAGAAAAATTTTGACAAGCGGGAAGAACTTTTGAAAATCGCCGTGGATAATTTGCAGAAACATGGTTTTGAAGTGTTTATCGCCAAGGATAAAAATGAGGCGACTGATATTATTAAAAAATTGGTGGCGGATAAAAAGAAAATCGTGAAGAGCAAAAGTAATGTTGGTAAGGAAATTAATTTGACCGAAGTTTTGGAAGCTCAAGCTTGTGATGTTAAGGAAACAGATTTGGGAGATTGGTTGTCGGTTGTTTGCCAAAGCGAAGAAATTCATCCGGTTTTGCCGGCTGTTCAATTGACGGAAGAATTTATCGTGGAAAAAATTAAAGCCAAATATGGCGTGGAAATAGAATCTAAAGCGGAAGCGATCGCCGCCTTCGCGCGCGAGGAAATCGCCAAGTTCATCGCCGCCGCCGACGTTGGAATCAGCGGGGTGAACGCCATCAGCGCCGACGGGGCTTTGATGATTTTGGAAAACGAAGGCAATATTTCCAAAGTGACGCGCTTGCCGGCGCATCATATTGCCATTTCCGGCATTGAAAAAATCGTGGAAAATTTAACGGAAACTTTGCACGTCGCGAAGTGCGCGGCGGTGTGGGGGACGGGGCAAGACTGGCCGGCCTATGTCAGTATTATTGCCGGACCATCCAAAACCGCCGATATTCAAAATAAAGTGGTGGTGGGGGCGCAGGGCGCGCAACGCGTCAGCCTCGTTTTGATTGATAACGGCCGTTCGGCCATGGCTGCCAAGTATCCGGAATTATTGAATTGCATCAATTGCGGCGCTTGCGCCAATTTTTGCCCGGCTTATTATCAACTGTTGGAAAAATTCGGTTATAAATATTTGGGAGCCAAAGGAATTTTGTGGACCGCTTTTAATGAATCTTTGCAAAAAGCTAAAGAAGGCAATCTGCACGCTTGTACCTTGTGCGAAGCTTGTGGCGTTAATTGTCCGGCAAAAATTCCTTTGCCACAATATATTCGTCATTTGCGTGAAGATTTGATTAAGTCCGGTGACGAAACCGAGGGCAATAAAGAAATGATGGAGCATGTCAGAAAACATGGTAATCCTTTTGGCGAAGTCAAAGAAGGTGAGATTCCCGATAAATTATATTGTTGTTAATATGAAAAATCTTTTGCAGGAAAATTATCCTTTGCGTTCACTCAGTACTTTTTTGATTGGCGGCACGGCCAAATATTTCGCGCGAAGCCGGGATCTGCAAGAAGTTTTGGATTTGATGAACTGGGCGAAAAGTGAAAATTTAGCGGTGCATGTTTTGGGTCGGGGCAGTGATATTTTATTTGCCGATGGTGTAATTGAAGCTTTGTTTATAAAATATGAAAATCAAGAATTGGCGGCACTCGGCGAGGGGCGTTATCGCGTGGCGTCGGCGCTACCTTTGAATTATTTGTTGATGCGTTTGGCGCGGGACGGTTGGGAAGACGCGCATTCATTGATTGGTATTCCCGGGACGGTCGGGGGCGCGGTTTGGGCCAATGCCGGAGCGTATGGGCAAGAGTTTGCCGATATCGTGGAGAGCGTGAAAGTGATTTTCTTGGATGAGCCGGAATTGCAAATCAAAGATTTAAAAAAAGAAGAGTGTTTTTTCCAATATCGTGACAGTATTTTTAAACATCGACCGGCTTTGGTTTTTGAAACGATTGTCCGTTGTCAAAATAAAACCGCCGATCAGGAAGTTTTAATGAAAAAAATGGTGGAGATTTTAAAATCACGCCACTGCAAACAACCCTTGAATTATCCGAACGCCGGCAGTATTTTTAAAAACGTATCGGTCACCGATGAAATTCAACAATTGTTGGGCACGAATTTCCCCCACAGCAAAATCCCGGCCGCTTGGTTGATTGAACAGGTCGGCTTGAAAGGTTTTCGCATCGGGGAGGCGCAGTTCTCGGAAAAACATGCCAACTTTATTGTCAATTTAGGACAGGCGAAAGCCAATGATGTTTTGGATTTGTTGGCCTTGGCTAAACAAAAAGTGGAGGATCGTTTTGGCATGACCTTGGAAGAAGAATTGGTTTACATCAAATAATTATGCAGATACAAATGGAAAATTTAGGAGAGTTGTTTGCCCAATATGGATATTTGGTAATT
>DAIPKK010000020.1:0-14298 GCA_036769805.1 Patescibacteria group bacterium | reverse complement strand
GCTTTTCCTGAAAGGAGATAAATGCGCCAGCCCGAAATGTCCATTGTCGGTTCGTAATTATCCCCCGGGAGTGCATGGTCCGGAAGGTCGTCCTCGTTTGACGATGTATGGCACTCAGTTGCGTCAAAAGCAACAAGCCAAGCGTTTTTATATGTTGATGGAACAACAATTCCGCAATTATTATGAAAAAGCTAAAAAATTGAAAGGTGACACCAGCGAAATTTTGATTCGTTTGTTGGAAACTCGTTTGGATAACGTGATTTATCGTTTGGGTTTTGTGCCTTCTCATAAATTGGCCCGCCAATTGGTCGGTCATGGTTATTTCATGGTTAACGGTAAACCGGTCAATATTCCTTCTTATCAATTGAAATTGAACGATGTCGTTTCCATCAATCCTTTGAAAAAGGATAAGAAAGTTTTTGCCGAATTGAGCAAAAAATTGAATAAAGCGTATATTCCGAAGTGGTTGTCAGTCGATCCAGACAAACTATCCGGAAGCATTATTTCGGTTCCAAGCAAAGATGATATTAATGTGTCATTTGATATCCGAATGATCATTGAATTCTATTCTCGCTAATAAAAAAAATAAAAATTTAATTATTAAAGAACAATCTTTATGGAAATGTTCTTATTCCCATCAAAAGTGGAGTATATGGAAACCGATAATCCAAACGTCGGTAAAGTCATCTTGGAACCTTGTTATTTCGGTTATGGTACCACCATTGGAAACTCTTTACGTCGCGTCTTGTTGTCCTCATTGCCGGGAGCGGCGGTGAGCGCCGTCAAAATTGACGGAGTTGACCACGAATTCTCCGGAAAGGACGGCGTGAAGGAAGATGTTTTGGAAATTTTGTTAAACCTAAAGCGCTTGCGTTTGAAGACTTTCGGCGATGAACCGGTTCGTTTGACCTTGGAAGCCAAGGGCAAAAAAATTGTAACCGCCAAAGATATCGCCAAAAACAGCGCCGTGGAAATCATTAACAAAGATTTGGTGATTGCCACTTTAACCGATAGCAAAGCGGAATTGAAAATGGAATTGATTGTGGATAATGGTCGCGGTTATGTGCCGAAAGATCAAAAGAAGTTGGAAAATTTGGAAGCCAACGCCATGGTCATTGATTCCATTTATTCACCGGTTTTGAACGTTGGTTATAAGGTGGATGATGTGCGTGTTGGTCAAACCACTGACTATGACAAGTTGATTATGACCGTTGAAACCGACGGGACAATCACTCCGAAAGCGGCGGTGGAACAAGCTACGCAGATCTTGATCGATTATTTGCAGCCATTATTAAATAATAAATAGTTAAGGATAAGAATATGCGTCATCAAAAGAAAGGTAAGATTTTAGGCCGTACTGCCGGTCCTCGGAAAGCGCTATTTCGTAGCTTGACAGTCAGTTTTGTTGAGCACGGTCGCATCACCACTACCTTGGCCAAGGCGAAAGCCATGCGTCCGATTGTGGAGAAGTTGATTAGCGTGAGCAGAAAGAATGATTTGACGACTCGTCGTTATTTGTTGGCTCGTTTGCAGAATAACGAAAAAGCCGTCAATAAATTGTTATCCGTGATCGGTCCTCGTTACATTGACCGACCGGGCGGATATACGCGGATTATGAAGGTCGGTCCGCGTCCGGGCGATGGTGCCGAAGAAGCAATTATTGAATTAGTTTAATAAATTAAGTCTAAGATACTTATGACCCGTCAAGTTCATAAAATTGACGCGACCGGACAAGCGGTTGGTCGTTTAGCCAGCCACATCGCGATGTTATTGCGCGGCAAGAATAAGCCGAGCTTTACTCCGAATATGGATGAAGGCGATATTGTGGAAGTGAGCAACGTGGAATTAATGAAAATCACCGGTAAAAAATTGGAGCAAAAAGTTTATCGTAAACACTCCGGTTTTCCTGGCGGTTTGAAAGAAGTTTCCATGAAAAAATTAATGTCTGAAAAGCCGTTTGATGTTTTGCGCAACGCTGTTTCTAAGATGTTGCCGAAGATCAAATTCCGTGACGACATGATGAAACGTTTAAAACAAGTTAAATAATTAATGATTTAAGCCAATATGGTGGAAAAGCAAACCAAAACTGCAGGCCGCAAACCAGCGGCGAGAAAGAGCCCGGCTGTGAAAAGCGCTGCCGTCAAACCGGTTGACAAAGAGGTGTCTGCGGTTGAAGAAAAAGCGCCGGTTAGCAAGAAAATTAAAGTTGAGTCCGGCAAGTATGTTTATGCTGTCGGTCGACGCAAAAACGCGTCCGCTCGCGTTCGTTTATATCCGGAAGGTAGCGGAAAAATCACTATCAACGATCGTGATTTGAAGAATTATTTCCCATTGGCGGTGTCCCAAATTTTGGTGATATCTCCTTTGAAAACTGTCGGTAAAGTGAAAGAAATGGATGTCTCTGTGAAAGTGGCCGGGGGCGGATTGAACGGTCAAGCCGGCGCGGTTCGTCATGGAATCGCTCGCGCTTTGATCAATTTGGATCCGGCTTGGCGCGCTGTGTTAAAAGCCGAAGGTTTCTTGACTCGCGATCCGCGTGTCAAAGAAAGAAAGAAACCGGGCTTGCGTCGCGCTCGTCGTGCTCCGCAATGGTCCAAACGTTAATTTCGTTTTTGCGATACAAAAAAAATCTCCCCATGCGGGAGATTTTTTTGTGAATAATTTTTTTTTGCATAAAAAAATCCTCCCCGAAGGGAGGACTTTTTATCATTTCCTGTCGGCACCGAAGTGCCAACAACAGAAAGGAGGAGGGAGGAAAAGAACTGATTATACTTATAGCATAGTTATTCGTGTTTTGTCAAGTATACAACGGTTACTTGACGCACCTGATTTTTTCAATCATGATATAAATAACACTAGGGAGGTGTTATTATGTCTGTGGGCAAAGAGTTTTATGATGAGCAGTATGGCGTTTTTTGCGAACATTTGAACATGGCGATGAAAAGCGTTTGTCGGATGGCTATCAAGCGCATCAAGTATGAGCGGCCGGATATTTCCGACAAGGAAGTGCAAGACATGCTGGTCAAAATGATCTTTTCCGCCAATCCGACGGTCATTTGCAAAAAGATGTTGATTGAATTGGCGGTTGAGGGACAAAATCAAGCGTAGCAAGGGAAAAACCTTGCTTTTTTATTTACTTGACGCTCTATGGAAACCTGGTATAATAATAAACGCCAAAAAAATGGCATTTCCGATCGTCTTTTAGGCGATCAAGGAGGGGTTGAAAGATGAGTAATTATCGAGAAACGCATCATTTTACAGTGTTAACACAATACACCGTCCGTGATGTTTTTGCGGAAGCGGCTCAGTCGTTCCGCAAGCGCCGTGAGGAAGTTCGGGCCACGCTTGAGTTGCTATTGGTTCTGCCGTGGCAGGACATCATCCTCATCTACGGTGAGGAGTTGCGGGGCTTGCCGACGCGCTTGAAGGAGGAAACGCTTGACTATTATCATCTGCTCAAGGATGAAGATCCCTGGCGTGTTTCCGCAATGCGGGTTTGAAGGAGGGGCAACATGGTAATTGAAAGAGTTCGAACGGAAGTTATCACGGTTATCAGCGCGCTCGCTCCGGACAAGCCGGATTTGTGGCATTTGCGTGAGGATGCTCTCCTGGATTTTTGGAATCATGATGACAAGTATGCCAAAAAACGGCGCTTTCTGAGTGAGATGGTCGGTTATAAACTGGATGATTCGCAATTGGTGCGGGCGGCGGTTTTGTGCCGTGAACACGTTTTCTACCAGTTTCCGGTTTTTCGGACGCTGCTGTCTGAGCCGAAATTCAGCTGGGGTAAATGTTTGGCCATGGTTAAGGAAATGGGACCGGAAATCACCGTTTCTCCATTACCTGCCGGTGTTTACAAACCCTTACCCGGCTACCTGGAGCACGAGGTTAAGTCCTGTGCCAGCGTGGAAGAGGTGCTTGAGCTGGACAAAAAGCTGACCTCGCACGGTGGCTGAAATCATTTCATTTTGACGGATACATGAAGTGTCCGTTTTTTTTATTGAAACATCAGGCCAATTATGATTTAATAATAATAAGGAGGAAAATGGTTTTCTCCGTAAACCAAAAGATCGGAGGTGGATGATGGACAAGGAATGGATAAGACGCTGGGGCGATAAGTTGGAAAAATTGATCAAAAAGGAGGATGAATGGACGGTTGCGGACGGTCACCTGTATTACGCATTTGTCGTCAATTTGAAGCTCAAACTTCATCTGGAAGGCGACACCCTGTATCATTTGGAGGCAGCGCCCCCCACGCTCGGCGAGCACGAGCGCGAACTGGCCACCATCCTAATCGAGGTGGCGAAGGGCCTGGTCAATTAGTCGGTATGAGGGCAATCAAGATTTTTTCATGGCAGAGCAGTAAGCTTTGCTTTTTTTTGCCTTAGTTTGTTATAATGATAAGGTCTTAGAACATTAATAATATTATGAGTGAATCAAATAAAATTTTAAAAAATACCGGTTATCTGACCGGTGCCTTCATCATTCAGAAGCTTTTGGCCTTTGTGTATTTTATGATTTTGGCGCGTTTGATTGGCGTGGATAATGTCGGGAAATATAGTTTTGCTTTGTCTTACACTTTGATTTGGGCGGTTTTTATGGATTGGGGGATTTCCACCGCCTTGGTGAAAGAGTTGTCACAAAAAGCGATCAGCGTGAAGCAGTATTTGCGCAGTTTGTTGATTTTTAAAGGAATCATGTCACTGAGTGTGTTTGGTATTTTATGTTTGTCGGTTTATTTTTCCGATTATGATGCCAGTAGCAAGGTTTTGGTGTATTGGGCGGGCGTGGTGATGGTGGTGGATTCGTTCGCGCAAACTTTTTATGCGGTTTTGCGCAGTCAGCAGTTGTTGAAATACGAGGCGGTCGGTTTGATGATTAATCAGTTTACCATTATGGCTCTTGGTGTTTTGGCGTCCGTGTTTTTCCCGGGGAAATTGTATTTGTTGCTGGGCGCTTTTTTGGCCGGCGCAACCGTTAATAATATTGTATCTTTGTATGGTTTGCGCAAAAACAATTTATTGGAAATGGAAAAAAGCGAAATTAAAATGTGGGCTTTATGGAAAAAAGTTTTGTTGTTTGCTTGGCCGTTTGCTTTATCCACTATTTTTACCAGAGTTTATAGCTATTTGGATTCGGTTTTGTTGAAAAACTTTTTAGATGATAAAGCGGTGGCTTGGTATAGCGTCGCTTATAAAATTCCTTTTGCTTTGCAGTTTTTACCGATTGCTTTCGCGGCCGCGATTTTTCCGGCAATGAGCGCTTTGTTTGGCAAGGATGATGAAAAACTGAAAAGTATTTTGAATTACGCTTTGTTTTATTTGGGCATGATGGCTTTGCCGATGTTGGTGGGGATTTGGGTTTTGGCGCCGGATTTGATTCATACTTTTTACGGTGCGGCTTATGAGCCGGCGATTGCCATTTTGCGGATTTTGGTTTTGGGTTTGTTCTTTATTTTTATCAATTTTCCTTTGGGCACGGCCATCAGTTCCATTGGTTTGCAAAAATATAATACCTTGTTCATTTTTATCACGATGATTATCAATGTCGCGGTGAACGTAGTTTTGATTCCGATTTCCGGTCCGAGTGGCGCGGCGATCGCCTTTTTGTGCAGTCACGGCGCTTTGTTCTTGATGAGCTTTTTGTTTCTTCGCAAACGCTTGCATTTTGAATGGAAGACTTTTGTGTGGCGCACCATTCAGCTGGCGATTGTCAGTGCTTTGATGGGGGCGGCGGTATATTGGAGCAAACAATTTATTCCGTGGTTCGCGTCGGTGGCGGTGGGGGCGGTGGTTTATGCCGTTTTGTTGATGTCCTGGCGCATTTTCACGGTGCAAGATTTGAAACAGCTGTGGAATATGTTTAGAAAAAAAGATGTTCAAGCAACTCAATTTGAAAGCACTTATGACGATCCAATCTCTTAATCAAAAAGATCATTTGTTGTTGACTTTGGAATACCCGCCGTTCTTGGGGGGCGTGGGAATTTATTTATTTAATTTGTTTAACGCCGGGGAATATCAAGTTTTGGTAAATGGCAGTGGGCCGAATCAGATTCCGTTTTTTTATAAATATTTTTGGCCGCGTTGGTTGAAAATATTTTTTTATTTGTGGCGAAAATGTCAGACTTTTAAAGTTTTGCATATCAGTCATGTTTTGCCTTTGGGTTATGTCGCTTATTTATTGAAGATTTTGGCGCGAAAAAAATACGTGATTTATTTGCACGGTTTGGACTTTAATTTATTGAAAAGCGGAAAATGGAAAGCGTTTTGGGGACAAAAAATTTTGAAATCCGCTTCGTTGATTGTTTGCAATAGTCAATTTTTGAAAAATCAAGTGGCGGAATTTTTAAAAACATCAGCACCGGAAATAAAAGTGATTTATCCGGCGCCCCGTCGCGAGCTGGTGACTTTATCGCAACAGGAGCTCAACCAGGGACGCGTGGCAAGCTTGCGCGCCAAGTATCAAATTGCTGCGGATGATAAGGTGATTTTAAGTGTCGGGCGTTTGGTGGAAAGAAAAGGTCAAGGTTTGTTGATTGAAGCCTTGGGCGAGCAATGGCCGGAAAATGTTAAATGTTTTATTCGGGGTATCGGTCCGGAAGATGTTAATTTGCGCCGGTTGATTGCCAAATATCATTTGGAAAAGCAAGTATTTTTGTTGAATGAGGTGGCGACACCGGAGGAATTGTCCGCTTGGTGGAGTTTGGCGGATTTGTTTGTTTTGCCGACTTTGGAATTAGGCAATGATGTGGAAGGTTTTGGAATTGTATTTATTGAGGCCGGTTTATATGAAAAGGCGGTGGTCGGTGGACAGGGTGCGGGCGTGGCCGAAGCGGTGCGTCACAATGAAACCGGTATTTTGTTGGAAAATCCGCGTGACTTGGCAAATTTACGAGAAAATGTGTTAATATTATTAAATAATGATGAAGCGCGACAGCGTTTGGGCGCAGCCAACCACGTTTGGTCGCAAAAATTTATTTATTCGGAAAATTATTTATGGAAGACACTGCCGGACAATTTAAAGTAAAGCAAAAAAAATCCGTGTTAATGCTGGCGATGAGTCAGTATGGTGATTGGCGTGGCGGCGTGCAAAACCGTAATTTTCATATTTTTGATCAAATGGAGCAGGATGCGGA
This sequence comes from Patescibacteria group bacterium, assembly GCA_036769805.1. Taxonomy (GTDB): domain Bacteria; phylum Patescibacteriota; class Patescibacteriia; order DYGC01; family DYGC01; genus DYGC01. The sequence continues at coordinate 7,163 of DAIPKK010000020.1, read as the reverse complement.
TTTGGAAAAAATTTTAGTGGTCAGTTTTGCGCCGACCACTTGGCGTCGCGCGATAAAATTGTTTTTGCGGGAATTGTTGTTCAAAGGAAAAACTATCAAAAGATTTTGGGGGGCGCGGTGTTATCAGGTCTCACCGAAGGTTTATGTTTACGCCAGTTTGAATAATTATTTAAAAGGTAATGATATTGTCAATTTGCGGTATTTGTCGGAAAAGTTGGATTTGGGGGAAAAAATCGTTTGGCATTATGATGTTTTGCATTATGACCAATATCGTGATTTGAAAAACGCCGGTGACGTGCAAGTGTTTGACGCCGTGGATAATTGGCTGGAACATTCCAGTTATAAAAAATTCAAAACGCGTTTGGAAACTAATTATCGAAATTTATTGCAAGATAGTGATTTGGTTTTATCAGTGTCGCGTGCTTTGGCCGATTATTTGCGCGAACACTCGGCGCATCCGGAGCGGGTGCATTTTGTGCCAAACGCCAGTGATCGTTCGTTGTTGGAAAGGGGAATGTTGTTTGATAAAAAACAAAAATCGCTTTTGGATGAAGCCAAGAAAAAATATTCGGGAATTTTGGGTTATATCGGCGTGATTCAAAAAGATCGTTTGGATTTTGCTTTGTTGGAAGAAATTTTGAAAAAATATCGGGATAAAGCGGTGGTTTTGGCCGGTCCGATTTGGAAAGATTTGCGTGAGCGTTGTCGGGATTTGGCGGAAAAATATAATAACCTGATTTTATTGGGTAATGTTCATCGGGACGATTGGCGCGCCGTGGCCGATTATTTTGATTTGGCGATTGCGCCGCATTTGACCGGTGGTTTTATGTCATATATCAGCCCGACGAAAATTTATGAATATTTGGCGGTCGGTTTGCCGGTGGTGAGTACTCCGGTCAGTGACGTTGATTTGTTGGCCGGTGAAGCAACGATTGCCAGCACGCCCGTTGAGTTTTTGGCGGCAATTGAACGTTTGTTGGCCGAGGAAACGCATTTGAAGCGGGTGGCGCGTCAAAAATTTATTGCCGATAATCATTTGTGGGAAAAACGATACGCGGAGATAAAAAATCTTTTACAAAATTTATGAATAATCCGGATATTTCAATCGTGATGGTCAATTGGCGCGTCGCTGATTTGGTGGAGAAAAATCTGCGCTCCATTTTTACATTTACGCATAATATTAATTATGAAGTGATTGTCGTGGATAATTCCGGAAGCGACGGTTTGGCAGACTTGTTGCCGCGACAGTTTCCCGAACAGTTGGCGGACGGTCGTTTGGCGTACATTGATTCCGGTGCCAATCTTGGTTTTGCCAAAGCTAATAATTTGGGAGCAAAACGCGCGCGCGGCCGCTGGCTCCTCTTCATCAACCCTGATATGGAAATCCGCCGCGATATTTTCCGCTCCCTTTATGATTACTATTATCAATTGCCAGCGGCCGCGCGCGGTCTGCTTGGCACGAAATTGCTTTATCCCAATGGAGAAACGCAAGCCACGGTCAAACGCGATCCGGATTTGCTGAGTCAATCTTTGATTTTATTGAAATTGCATCATCTTTTGGCTAAGCGTTGGCCTTTGTCAAAATATTTGGCTTTGGATTTTGATTACAATCAGCCGGCCGAAGTGGAGCAGTTGATGGGCGCTTGCATTGGCGTGGATCGTCAATTGTTCTGGGAAAAACTGGATGGCTGGAATGAAAAGTTTTGGTTGTGGTGGGAAGATGTTGATTTGTGCCGCACGGTGCGTGATTTGGGTTTGAAAAATTATTATTGGCCGGGGGCGGAAATTATCCATTATGAAGGCAAGAGTTTTGGTAAAGAATTGCCACTGCGTAAACAGTTGTGGTTTATTCGGGGGATGTATTTATATTTTTATTACCACTTGCGTGGTTGGCGAAAATTATTTTTATTGAGTTTCTTGCTGACGGCACCGCTTTCCATTTTGCTGAGCGCTTTGGTGCAGTTGGCGAAAATCAAACCGCGCGCCCAAGGGAAATTGGCCAGTACGGTGGTTTCGAAAACATCCATTGATAATTCTACGAAAATAGATACTGAAACGGGATTGCTTTCCGCTCAAGCCTCCAGCTTGGCGGTTCGCAATGACAATTCGGAATCATTAAAGGAAAGCAATAAAACAAAATAATCAAATAAAAGCACAAAATTCATGGACAGTTTTTTCTCCAAAAATATTTTTCTGAAAATTTTCATTGCCAGCGGATTTTTATATTTGTTTTCTTTTTTGTCATACTACAATGTCGTCTTTAATCAGTCTTTATGGCTGAATAATGTTTTTTTTGTGATTTTGTCCGGCTTGACTTTATTGTTGACCATCAAAGATTTGCGTTGGGGTTTGTTGTTGGCGGCTTTTGAATTATTGGCTGCCTCGCAAGGTTATTTGTTTGATTGGAAGTTTACCCCCAGCCCCGATGACTTCCGGATTTCTTGGCGTTTAGTGATTTTCGCGATTTTGATGTTGGCGTCGCTTTATCATTTGTGGAAAGAGCGGGCGTTAGTCAAAGAACGTTTGTCGCAAAAAAAATTGGCCATGATTTTATTCATCGCCAACGCGCTGTTTTTGGTTTTGGGGGTGTATGTCGCTTGGCGCGGACAGAATGCCGGCTTGGGAGGAATTTTTGCCGATTTGAATAATTATTTATTTTGGTTGTATTTGTTGCCCTTGTTGACGGTGGTGTGGGACGGAACGCTAACGCGCGTTTTTTACAGTGGCGCTTTGGCCATTTTGAGTTGGCAAATAATTTTGACCGGGTTTTTCTTTTATGTGTTCACCCATTTGTGGATCAGTTGGATGATTCCTTTGTATAAGTGGGTGCGTGACAGTCGTCTTGGTGAAATCACGCGCGTCAACATGGACACGACCGTGCACCGCGTATTTTTGCAAAGCCATTTGTATTTGATGATCGCTTTTTTCGGGGCTTTGCTTTTGGCATATTTTATGCCGGAAAAATATAAATTTTCTTTAAAAAAAGGCTATCGCGCTTATACGATTTTTACGATTGCCGCGGCGGCCGCTTTGTTGATTTCCTTATCGCGCAGTTTTTGGGTGGCCTTATTCGGCGTTTTGTTTTTTGTCTTGTTGGTTTTGATCATTGATAAACAATGGCAGTGGCGTCGCGTTGGAAAAATTGTCGGACAATTTTTCTTATCATTGATTATGGCGATTATTTTGATTGCTTCGTTGATTTGGATTGAATTACCTTTTGGCTTGGGAAGTGCCGGGGATTTGCGTTTCTTATCAGAGCGCGCCGGCTCCTTGTTTGGCAGTGATGATGCCGCCATCACCAGTCGCTGGAAACAACTGCCGGTTTTAACTCAAGCGATCAATGAAAAACCGTTCGTGGGTTGGGGCTTTGCTAAATCATTGACTTACCAAACCGACGATCCGCGTTTGCTCAACGATTTCGCCGATGCCGACGGGAATTACACTACCGATGCCTTTGAGTGGGGCTATTTGGATATTGCTTTGAAAATCGGGATTTTAGGAGTTTTGCTATATAGTGCGTGGGCGATTTATTTATTGATTGGCATTTGGCCGTTTTATAAAAGCGCTTTGCCAAGTCAAAAAGTTTATTACTTGTGGCTCTTGGCAGCCGGAATTTTCGTGTTATTTGTTCATATTTTTACGCCTTATCTGAATCATCCTTTGGGGATTGGTGTATTTTTAGTGATATTGGCAGGGACGTGGCGAAAATTAGCCTAAAAATCAGTTGACAAATCATCTTACTTTATTTATATTTAAAATAAATTGGCAAGTTTGGGATTAGTCTGATTTTGCTAAAAGTAGTTCTTTTTAAGCAAGGGGGTGTGTGATGTTTGAAAACGGCGAAGATGATTTTTTAAAACCACCGGAAAACACAGATAACAACACGTTCCCCGGTGCATTGAGGCAAGCCATTGCCACTTTGCAATCGGATTCAAATTTGAAAGAAGCTCAGTTAAGTGCCCCGAGAGATGACTTATTCATTGCTCGAGCCGATGATTACACCAAACGTATGGGGGAGGTGCATACAGACTTCTTGAATTCTGATGGAGTGCTGTATGTTGTGTTTCGTAAGCGTACGGAACATTATCTTCCTTAAAAGAAAGGCAGGTGAGCAATGTCGGTGGAGTATAAGATTTCCAAAACATTGAACGGTTATGCCAATCGTGCAGCTGAACGATTGTTTCAACGTCCGGATTCGTTTAATGAGATTTTGCCGGACCCATTCGATAATTTCATGGTGTGGCGGGAGAGCGTTCTGGATTTGAAGAATGTCGATTCGGAAAAAGTGATTTTGAGAATCACTCATGAGGATCAGGTGTTTGTTCTGATTTGGAACAAACCGGAGGAGCCTCATCATGGCTGAAAAACAAAAAAAGACCCATCTACAGCAGATTCGTGAGAGTCTGTTTTTTTTTACATTGATTACGCTGATTAGAAGATGATAAAGATGATTTTGTCTGAACTCTGATTCGTCTGAAGTCGGTTTCTCAAAAAATTACCTGATGAACTATGATTTTAAAATCATAGTCTGTCAGGTAAAACGATAAATACAATCAAAATTTTATTTTATATGAAAAACAATTAATACAATGGCATCAGTTTAATCAGAGTTCAAAACATTCTTATACCCTCTCATAAATTCCTCCGCGCTTACCGGATTTTTGCCTTCCCACTGTAATTTCTTGATTTCCAGTGTTTGACCGTCGTTGCCGCTAATCAATAATTTTCCATTTTTAGTATAAAATTGTCCCGGCGTGAAATCGGAAATTTTTTCATTTAAATCCAGATCCAAAAGCAATAAGCGTTTATTATCCATAAAACAATAGATTCCCGGCCAGGGATAATAGGCCCGAAAACGATTGAAAATTTCTTGGCCGCTCAGTTTTTGCCAATCAATCAAACCATCTTCTTTTTTAATCAAACCGCAAAAAGTCGCCTCTTGATGATTTTGGGGAATCGCTTCCAGTTCGCCGGCGGCAAAATCCGGCAAGGTTTTAATCAATAAATATCCGCCAATAATCGCTAATTTATCCAAAAGACTGGTGGTATTATCACTGATTTCAATTTTGATGCTTTGCGTGGCCAAAATATCGCCGTGGTCCATTTTTTCATCCATTAAAATCAAGCTGACACCGGTTTCTTTATCGTTATTTAATAAAGCGGCTTGCACCGGCGAGGCGCCACGATATTTCGGTAGTAAAGAGCCATGGACATTAACCGCTCCAAAACGCGCGCTTTCCAAAAAGCGGGTAGGGATGATTTGTCCGTATTGGGCGACAATTTGAAAATCGGCGTTCAAGGCGCGCAGTTCATCATAAAAATTCTCAGCCTCGGAGCTTTTTAAATCAGTAATTTGCCAAACCGGAATATTTTCTTTAAGTGCCAATTCTTTGACCGGCGGGGCTTGGATGATTTGTTTCCGACCGACCGCCTTGTCCGGCGCCGTCACCACTGCCAAGGGGCGCAGATTGTTTTTGATCAAAATTTCCAAAATATCTTTGGCGAACTTTTCCGTTCCCCAAAAAACATAGGAAAAAGCTTGGTTATTCATACAGATTGATTTTTTCTTTGGATTCTTTTAATAATTTTTTTAAATCTTCCTCACCTTGATTGACTTTAATAAAACGATCAATAAATAAAATTTGATTCAAATGGTCAATTTCATGAGCCAAAACCACGGCCAACAATTTATTGGCTTTGATTTTGTGCTTTTTTCCGTCCACATCCTGATAGCGCACGGTGATACTCTTGGCACGCGGCACCAAACCGTAAATGCGCGGAAAGCTTAAACAACCTTCTTCACCGATTTGCCAATCTTTGGAAGAGGCGGTGATTTCCGGGTTTAACAAAACCTTCGGCTCGCCGGGAGTCGGTTCAATTACAATAATTCGTTGGTTTAAGCCAACTTGCGGACCGGCCAAACCGATGCCCTTGTGTTCACGCATTTTATCAATCATTTCCGCGGCAATGCTTTTGATTTCATCGTTAAAATCCACAATCGGCGCGCATTTTTGGCGGAGAATCGGGTTGGGGTAGTAGGTAAATTCCAATTTCTTTTTCATATCAGTAAATAAATTATCATTAAAGACAGGTTTAATTATAATTTTTTTAAGGGATTTTGTCAAAGATGGGGAATGGATACATTGACAAAAACTATAAAAAGTGTTAATATACTAAACATCAGACTCTTGCCAAAACGATGACTTCAGGTTGTGCTATTGACAAAAAGGCAAAGTCGTGATATAATACTTTTGTTACGTTTTTTGACAATTTGTGAAAGTTTTTATGAGTGAGGCCTTCAGCATTCTTTTCAGCCGTTCGCTTATCTCTGATAATAGGGCGGTTGAAATGAATGCTGGAGGAGAGGTGCTTTGCCTTTTCTTTAGCATTGTGGCGCTGTAGCCAAGCGGGAAAGGCTGGATGGGAAGGTACACACACGGGTCCGTAAGGATTTTGTGTGGCGTTTTGTTGCCAGTGTATTTTATCCCATCTGAGCAGTGGTTCGAATCCACTCAGCGCCTCTTTTTTTCCCAGAACTGCTTCTAGTAGGCACCGGAATATGCCGGTATCCTAGGAAGCTTAAAATTGAAACAGCCGTTGGGCCAGGAGAAACGCCAATGGGTTAGTTAATAAAATCAGCCCGCTTCCGCCGTTAAACCTTAGCACGGGCGAAGCATGTATGGGGTATAAGACTAAGGTGAACAGAATCACACCAAACCCGACCGCCGCCACAACGTCGTGGTCGTCCCGGCACACCGCAGGTGTGATTCTACATAAGGAAAGGAAGGTGGAAAATGGAACAGCCCGCCGTGCGGGAGTGAGTCCCGCTTCTACCTGCCGGAACCAAATGCCGGTAAAGTAGGAAACATTAACCCCGAAATCACACCAAACACCGATTTCCGCCGCCACAACCTCGTGGTGGTCCCGGCACAACACAGGTGTGATTTCAATACATGGAAAAAGGAGGTTGTGAATGCTCGAAACCGTGCGGGAGTGAGTCCCGCTTTCCTCCGAAAACCGCCCACAGCGTCCGCCGGTGCTGGTCACGTTTCACAACGACAACAACTCTGACGTGACACGACCGCCGGACCGGGCATATCCCCGTCTTCACGTAAGTCCAGCCTTGACCGAAGCAGAACTGCAGCTGCTTGTCAGGGGATGGC
>DAIPKK010000019.1:0-14469 GCA_036769805.1 Patescibacteria group bacterium | reverse complement strand
AAAATCACCGACATCAACAGCCACATCAACAATTTTTCCACCGGCTTCCATGGATAAATTGACACGTTCCTGAGGTTGCAAAAAACCGGTCGCCGAAACGACTTGGTCCAAATTTCCAAAAGCCACCTCCACAAATTCATATTGGGTTTCATCACTATTGCCGCAAGCGCTAAACAAAAAAACTCCGGACAATAACAACAAAAAACCGAAAATCTTGTTTTTCATCAAAAATTTTCTTAAAAATTAAATCATAAGTAAATGATATTATGATTTGCGCAATATATCAAGATGTGGAATAATAAAGCAAATAACCATTATAATAATGATATGAAAAAAACTTTTATTTTTGAGGGTGACAAGAGCGAACGGTTGGATAAATTTTTAACCGCAAAACTGAAAAAACACTCCCGCAGCCAAATACAAAATTGGACTAAAAATGGACAAATTTCCGTTAATGGGAAAATCATTGACGCCCCACATCACTGGTTAACCCCCAATGACGAAATTGTTTGTGTTTTTGATAGTAAAAAAGCCGAACCGGATGACTTGGCAAACGCTCCGCAAATCAAAATTATAAAAATTGACCGAAATTTCTTGATTATTGATAAACCGGCAGGGCTAGCCACGCACGGCAGCAAGGACTTAAAACAAAGCAGTGTCGTCCAACAATTGCTGGAAAAATACCCGGAACTTAAAGAAATCGGTGATGATCCGTTGCGCCCGGGTATTGTGCATCGGCTGGATAAACAAGTTTCCGGCTTGCTCGTGGTGGCGCGAACCAAGAAAATGTTTGATTACCTGAAAAAGCAATTTCAAGAACGTTTAGTGAAAAAAACTTATATTGCCCTGGCTTTTGGTATTCCCGGACAAAATACCGGTAGCCTTAATTTTAAATTGGAAAGAAGCAAAGATAAAAAAAGAATGATTGCCAAGCCGGCCGGCGCCGATAGCGGGAAAGAATCACTCACTGAATATGAACTGATTAAAACCTACAAACATTTTTCCTTGTTGAAAGTGAATTTGAAGACCGGACGCACCCACCAAATCCGCGCGCATTTTCACGCCTTCGGCCACGCCTTGGTTGGTGATCCATTATATAAACAAAAAAAATATCGCCCCATCAATTTAGGACGAATATTTCTACACGCGCAAGAATTGGAATTTGTTGATATGAAAGGCGAAAAACAAGCTTTTTACAGTAAACTGCCGATGCCCTTAAAAACTTTCTTAAATGAAATCAACCCCCTGAAAAATATTTTGATTGTTTCCGGAGCGTCAGGCGCGGGAAAAAGCACAATCATTATTGATGTTCTAAAAAATCACAAGGGATTGAATTTACAAACCGGCGCCACCTACACCACACGCGCCCCGCGAGAAATTCCTGAAGACAAACAGGTGATTAACGTCAGTAAAGAAGAATTTGAAAGCTTAATTGAAAAAAATCGGGTGATTGAATATGCCTGGGTACATGAAAATTATTATGGTACCGCGCGTGACATTTTGGAAAACACCATCAAAACCAACAACATTGTTTTAAATATTGATATTCAAGGTGCCTTGCAAATTCAAAAACAATATCCGGAAGCCTGGTTGATTTTCATTGATGCGCCACTTAAAGATTTGGAAAAGCGTTTGCGTGGGCGCGGCAGCAACACCGAAGAAGATATCAAAATTCGCTTGGCAAACGCCGCCGAAGAAAAAACTTTCTGCCAATATTATGACGTGGTGATTGAAAATAAAAGTGGCAAGATGGACAAGGCGGTGGCGGAATTCGTAGAATTCGTGAAGAGATTACCTTAATTATCTCAACCCATACTTCACAATATTCGCATCAGCGATGGACTGTAAATAAGCCATCATTTTTTCGTCTTTCAAAATATGTTTGAAACGTTTTTGCAATTCCAAATAAGCCGAAACCGGGGGCGTGGCTGTCGGGACTTTCATGACACCGGTCACCTTACCATTGATCGCTTCAAAAATCGGATACAAACCGGTTTGCTGCGCGAGCTTTCCCAATTTCACCGCTTGATCGGTGGAAAATCCCCAGCCCGGCACGCACGGTGATAACAATTGAATATATTTCGGACCTTTCATGGTCAACGCTTTTTTAACTTTGTTTTGAATATCAATCGGGTAACCGGGAGAGGCGGTGGCAACGTAAACGCAACCATGCGCCATGGCAATCGCCGGCATATCTTTTTTCGGCATCATATTCCCCTGCTCCACCGCGCCACTCGGACTGGTAGTGGTGGAAGTTCCCGGCAAAGTCGCGCCACTGGCTTGGACACCGGTATTCATATAAGCTTCATTATCATAACAAAGATATAAAATGTCCTCACCCCGACTCCACATTGCCGAAAGCGCACCAAAACCAATATCAAAAGTCGCACCATCGCCGCCGGTGGCAATCACTTTAATTTTATCGTTTTTCTTTTGATACTTTAAAGCCGCCGCAATGCCCGAAGCCACGGACGATGCATTTTCAAATAAAGAATGAAGCCACGGCATGCCAAAAGCACTTTCCGGATAACCTGATGTAGTAACTTCACTGCAACCGGTCGCACCCACCACGATCACATCGGGGCCGGCGGCTTGCAGGGCGTGGCGCATGGCCAAAAGTTCGCCGCAACCGGCGCAAGCGGTGTGCCCGGGATAGAGAGCTTGGTATTGTTTTTGCATAAAAATTATTTTGAAATTAATAAATTATCTAACCTCACTTTGAATGATTTTTACCCATAACAAATCCCTAATTGGAACCAAACCAATATCACATTTTAAGTTTTCAGAAACAACGCGTTCATCAAACCAAGTTCCGATGTCACCTTCCAACAAAGATAAATTCACAAATGACGTAACCTTATTGTCAAGGTACACAGTAGACAAATCCGAATATCGAATCATTTCCCCTGGCAAAGATGTACTATATGCATCGGTCAAATTAATATAACATTGACCATTCTGTTGCAATAAATAATTTTTTTCATTAGAAAGCATTATATTTACTTTGTTTTTTATATCATCCTTCCATGCCTGTTGTGCCTCTTTTATACTAGTGGATTTAAAATAATCATCAATAAACTGTTGCTTTCGAGAAATTGGCAATTTCCAACGATTGATATACCCCAATACATTTTCATATTTTTTTTGTTCAAAATCGGAACCGCTCCCACCATCAACATATAAAACAATTTGATTGTAGGACACATCGCCATTCATTAAATTAATTATTTTATCTGCTATCCCACTAGATTTAGAATAACGAACAAAACAATCCTTCTCGCTTTGAGCTTTGTAAACATACGGGAATCGCAAAATCTTCTTTCGGGTCTCAAGACTGGCAACAGCATATTTTGGTGCACCGTCAATCTCTTGATAACAAATATAATTTAACATGCCACACCCCACCATCTTACTCGGATCCTGCTCCGACACCGCCGCTGCCTTCATTGGAACACAAGGAACATTACGATCCGTAATACCGGTCCCTGGTTTACAATAAGCACTGTTATCGGCAATGGTACACTCACTATCAATCACCCGACTGGCGCCACCACCGGAAGTTGGCATACAAACCTGTTGCATTGCAAAAGGCGATTTTAATTCATAAATTCCTCCGGTTGCTGTTTTCAAATCTTTGGTTAACCCCTGAACAGTACTGGTTGCCCCATCAATCCCTTTTCTAAATAAAGACAAACTACTAACTGCACTATTGGGAATTACTACACACTGATTTCCCACACGACAGTCATTATCATTCTCACATGGCTCCCCCTGACTCCCTGTCAAACAAAAAGAATAATCATCATCTAATCGAGGATGTATAGCATTACCAGCAACACAACGTGCTTGTCGCTTACATTTGTAGTTCCCAGCCTCCTTATCCCAAATTTCCCACTCAAGACACGGACAATGGTTATTTGATGGCATACACGCATCACGATTGGTGAGTCCCGGAAAAACCTTACCACCAAAAAACAAATAAGCCGGTTCAACGTTCCCCAATGGTGGTACAAAATAATGAACAGCATAGGTACCAGTTACATCCCCCAACATCTCTCGTCGCAACGGCAGAGTTCCATCGCTATTATACAAAAATGTGCGTGGCGGATCAGCCGGTTCCATCGTACCATCATCAATATTTACTTTAATGCCAATACCGGGCTCATTACTTGGTGCCATGCCGTGCGGAATCAAATTATATTTAAAAATATCAGAAACACACAATGATTTTCCTTCGGGATTTGGGCAAGACGCACTAAATTCAAAAGTAAAACCCATATTGGCAATAATAATCAAGCCAACAAATAAAATAACTTCTTTGGCAGCCCAAACCTTAACCCCAGTACTAACAGTTTTGGCAACCGCCTTACCGGCAAATTTCCCCGGATTCTTAAAAGCCCAAACGAATTTATCTTTAACTTTAGTCGCGGCCCGCACCACCAAATCAGCAGTCTTTTTCGCCGCCGCCGTGGCAAAACGCGTGGCCGCGCTCTTCGCCGCCGCCCCAACGCCCCCTTGCGCGACAATTTTTGGACCAATAGTTGTTCCCACACCCATTGGCAAAGTCGCCACACCCATAAAAATATTAAAAACTGAAGATAATGCTTCAGCAACGTCACTGCTCACTTTAGGATTAAATGGTGTTGTATCTGACGAAGACATACAATAAGTATTTGCTTGCGGACAATCACTATTTGAATCACAAGCACAAATCCCGGTAGGCATGGTTTTCTGCTCAATCGTGGAAACTTCCAAAACCTCCATCGTAGTCACGTCTGGATTGATGGTATTTAAAATCAAATACGAACTGACCAAAAGCAACATTCCGATCAAAGAATTCACAATGTATTTTTTACCGGACGCAACAGTTTTGGCGTCACCGGCCGAAGACACATACATAAAACCACCGACCGTCACCATAATTCCCACCAACACCAAACCGGCCCCAATCATCCATTTATATATTTTGTTGATATACTCCGGCAACAAATCGCCACTGCTCAACCCACCAAAGGGAACTTGGTATTGCACGTTGACCGGATCAGCCGCCCAAATGACGTGCGCCAAAAACATGCCCCCCAAAATCAAAGAAAAGAAAACAAAAGTTAAAACCTGGTAAAAACTAAACTTAAAAAATGTTCTCCTTTTGATTTTGTCCAACATAAATATTTTATTTACCTTTAAAAATTAATTCATCAGTTTTCGTTTTGGAAATATCTTTATAAATATCTCCCAACAAAGCCAAAGTAATATCACGCCCGCCCAAGCCGACAACATAATCCTTAATTAACAAATTTTTATTTTTTCCATATAAAGCGCGCTTTAATTCACCGGACAAAATACCTTCCGCGCCCATGGAAATTGCCTTATCCAAAACAGCCACCCGTTTAACATTTTTAAAAACAGCCGCCAATTCTTCTTCCGGAAAAGGACGGAAACAAAGTAATTTAACAATCGCCAATTTATCCTTATTGACCTTATTGTGCTGATTAATAAATTCTTTTACCGTGCCCGCCACCGAGCCCATCGCAAAGAAAACCGTTTTGGCGTTCTTATCCCCGTAATATTCCACCAAATCCAAATCTCGCCCAAAAACTTTTTTAAATTCCTTCATGTTTTTCTTTATGGATTTCACAGAAGATCGCACATCTTCAAACAATTCTTGGCGAATTTCAAAATAATGTTTCGGGTTAACAAAAGTCCCGATTGATTTTGGCGCGGCCGGATTTAAATATTCTCCCAAAACCGGCTTATAATTCGGTAAGTATTTTTTGATTAAAGCTTTATTGGGAATATTCACCGGTTCAAAAGTATGGGTCAAAATAAAACCATCCATATTGACCATCACCGGCAAACTTAAACTCTCTGCCACGCGATAAGCGAGCAAATGTAAATCCAAAACTTCTTGCACGGTTTCACCATAAAACATCAACCAACCGGAATCACGAATGGTCACCGCATCCTGCTGGTCATTCCAAATATTAATGGGCGCGCTAACTGAACGATTGGCACAAGTCATCACCACCGGCAAACGCATGCCGGCAATATTAAATAAAACTTCAGTCATCAATAATAAACCCTGAGAACTGGTGGCGCTGTACACGCGCACCCCACTCGCCGACGCTCCCAAAACCACGGACGCCGCCGTAAACTCACTTTCGGCGCGAACATATTCGTAATTGGCCACACCATCAGCCTTGAATTTCGCCAAATACTCCACAATGTGCGTTTGCGGCGTAATCGGATAAGCGCTCACCACGGCCGGCTCACACAAACGCACCAACTCCGCCACCGCGCGCGATCCTTCCATCACTTTTGCCATATAAATTTATATTTAAGTTATTTTTTCTCAACTTTCATGCTGATTGCCTTGAACGGACACTCCGCCGCGCACAAACCGCAACCCTTGCAATAATCATAATCAATTTGTCTGACCTCTTTGCCCATTTTATTTTTTTTGTGACTGTTGCTGATGCAAGGCTCCGGACAAACCGATTCACAAATACCGCAACCGGTGCATTTTTCAAAATCAATTTCCGGTCGGAACGTGCGCCATGCGCCGGTCTTATTGTTTTTACTGGTTCCCGGAGAAACCGAAATCGCTTTTTTCATATTACAATCAATTATTTGATAAAATCATAACCGGCCTTAACACCGGCCAAATTCTTATTGACCAAATCGGCGGAAAAACTTGTTCCCAAGTATTGCCTAACCGCTTTTTGCGCTCCGGCCAAATCCAAATCCGGACAAATCTTGGCAAAAGCGCCCATCAAAACCGTATTTACAATCGGCTTGCCAATATGTTGCATTGCCAAATCCGTGGCCGGCACAGTATAAATTTTCACTTTAGACTTAAAATATTTTTTCCAATAATCGGCATCCAAAGAGCTATTGATAATCACCGTAGTTTTATCGCTGATTCCTTGTTGCACCGCTTCTTCCTCCACTAACGTGGAATCCTGAATAATCACGTAATCGGGACGATAAATTTGTTCTCTGGTAATAATGAATTTTGAATCAATACGAATGAAAGCGATCACCGGTGCCCCGCGACGCTCCACGCCAAAATAAGGAAAAGCCTGGGAAAACTTATCACAATTTTCCGCCGACAAAGATAAGAGCTCGGCCATCGTTACCGAACCTTGCCCGCCCCTGCCGTGAATACGAATTTCCACCATAATATTTATTGATTAGCTGCTAAAAATTTATCTATTACATAAAACCATTCTTCCGCCTCCAAACTCCCCTGCATGTAATGACCGTTCACAAAGAAAGACGGCGTGGAAGTTAAACCAAGCTCATCGGCTTGATTGAAATCACGCAAAACTTCATTGTAAAACATCTTATCATTGATGCATTTTTCGGCCGCTTCCACGTTATAATAGCCCTCCAAATCTTTATGAATATTACCCAAATTATCCGTCATTAAAAACAAATAATTATGAACAACCTTCCAATAATCAGCCTTGTCATTTAAATTATTGTAAACACAGTTGGCGACATTGGCCACCTGCACCGAAGCCCCTTCCGCTCCGGATAAAACCGGAAAATCTCGATAGATAAACAACACATCATTTTGATATTTATCTTTCAACTGGGGCATGATTTTATTATTAAAATCGCGACAATAGGAACAGGTGTAATCACCGAATTCCACAATCACCACCTTGGCGTCAGGGTGACCCCACCACGGATCGTCTTCCATGGTATCACGACTGATGGCCAACAAATCATAGCGGGTTTTAAAATCAAAACCTTGATAATACATATCCCACTGAATGGTGCCGGCCGCCATTTTATTCAAAAAATCTTTATAAAAATAAACAAACATTGAGGTAAAAATCGCCAAAGTCAAAAATAACATAATCAACAATACCCCCCACCACTTGGTGAACCAACGACGTTTTTTATATTTCACATTGGAAACAATCATCGGTTCATCAGGTAAAGCGGCGGCGTATTGTTGCAATCGAGACTGTTCATCCAAATTTTCATCGGCCGACAAATGCTTGGCCAATTCCTCTCTATCAATCGGCATAAAAATATTTTTATTTTTTTAATTGATAAATACTAAAAAATTCCCGAAACATAAAAATGGACTTCTCCTAGATTATATCAAAAAAGACCGGACTTGCCAAAAACGTTCTTACTCGGCAAATCGCTTATAATAATTAATCACTTTTTGTCGCTTTTCCGCCAACGGCAAATCTTTATTAAAAACACACGGTCCACCGACACACGCCCCCTCACAGGCACAAACATCCAACAAATTTTTATCATAAGTCCCCTGCTTCATTTGCATAAAAATCGGCAATAAACTTTTTAAACCGGAACCGATAAAAATTTGCAAATCAGGGAAAAATTCTTGCCAACGAGCAGTCGCGCTCAAACCGCCATCCAACGGATAAAGCTTGGTATCAATGCGAGAAAATTTATCCCACTGCTCAGCACTATTTTGATAATCCTCAGTCTTGATATTTTTAGCAAGAAACAACTCACGCAACTCAGAAAAAGTTAAGGTCAGCGACCACTCCGGCAAACGTGGCGTTTCAAAACTACGCTTAGCCACGCACGGTGAAATGAAGACCAATTTATAATCCGGGTGAAGTAAATTATAAAAATCAATAAATGACAAAGCGCAAGAAATATCCGGCAACAAATATTTTTGCAATTCCGGAAATTGGGTGCGAATCAAATTAACAATCGTCGGGCAAGTGGTATTGATAAAATACTTTTGATTTTTATGGGTTTTAATGTAATGATTATAATGGGTGTTAACCAGGTGACAACCGTAGGTGATTTCACTTACCAAACCGGCGCCCAAAGCCTTCGACATACCGACAATCGCCGGATAATCAAAATCAATGATAAAAGACGGGGCAAACAACATTGCGATTTTATCCACCCTCTCCACCATCTTTAAAAATTCTTGTTGACTTTGATTCATGTGTTATAATTAGAAAAACTTTATTTTTATTTTATATGCACCATTTTTTTCTCTCCTTTGACCAAAAACCCTTGGGAAAAACCTTAATTCTTAACAAAGCCAAATACCCTGAACAATATCACCAAATCAGCAAGGTTTTAAAATTGAAAGCCGGCGAACAAATCACCCTTTTAAACAATAGTCGTGAAAAATTCATCTATGAAATCAATCAGGTAAATATTGATAAAAAGGAAATTTATTTACGTTTGCAAAAAACTGAAAATGAAAACGATCAGTCAGTCCGCATCAATTTGTTTATCGCCATTCCCAAAAAAGATAAGCTGGAATTGATTGTGGAAAAATGCAGCGAACTGGGTGTTTCGGAAATTATTCCCATTATAACACAAAGAACCGTTAAGAACCAAACCAAAACCGAACGCTTGTTTAAAATCAGCGCCGAAGCGGTAGAACAATCCCATGGCTTTTATATGCCGACCATTAACGAAGCAATGGAACTGAAAAATTTAAACCCAAAAACGAACGGGTTAAATCTGATTTTTCATACGCAAGAAAATCTTGAAATGAGTGATTTAAAAAAATTACTCCACAATTTACAGGACGACGAAACAATTAACATATTTATCGGACCGGAAGGCGGATTTTCGCCGGATGATTTAAAAATTTTAAATAAACTGGAAAACCCGAAATTCATCAAACTGGGCGAACGCATTTTAAAAACTGAAACCGCCGCCATCGCCATCTCCGCTTTGCTAAAATATCATTTATAAATAAATCAAATAAATATGAAAAAAAAGAAACTGGTGATTATTGACGGACATTCTTTACTGCACCGAGCGTGGCACGCTTTGCCACCGCTCACCACGAAAAAAGGCCTGGTCGTGAATGCCATCTTCGGCTATTTTTCCATCCTTTTCAAAATTTTAAAAGACTTGCAACCGGAATATTTGGCCACGTCATTTGATGTCAGCAAATCAGAAACCCGCACCGCCGACTTTGCCGAATACAAGGCACAACGCGTCCGCCAAGAAGCCGGCTTTTACGAACAAATTCCATTATTGTTGGAAGCCCTGGAAAAATTGGGCATTCCCATTTACGTTAAAGAAGGTTTTGAGGCTGATGATATTATCGGCACCATCAATAAAGATACCAACAAAAAACATAAAGATGTGGATGTTTATGTGGTGAGTAGCGACAATGATTTATTGCAATTGGTAGATGAAAATTCTTTCGTGTATATGCCGAAAATCGGGGTTGGTAATTTTACGCTTTTTGATCGACAGGCAGTGCAAACAAAATATGATGGTTTAACACCGGAACAAATCGTTGATTACAAAGCGCTCAAGGGAGATGCCTCCGATAACATTCCGGGGGTGCCGGGCGTGGGCGACAAAACCGCCATCAATTTAATTAAAGAATTTCACAGCCTGGAAAATTTATATCAAATTTTAGAATCAAATCCTGAAAAATTAAAAGAAAAAAAAGAACTGAAATTTACCGATCGCATTATCAAATTGTTGATTGATAACAAAGAACTGGCTTTTAAATGTCAAAAACTGGCCCGCTTAATTATTGATGTGCCGATTGATTTCAAATTACAAGATGCCATTTTAAAACCGTTTGACATGGCGGTGGTCAATGAAATCTGCCAAGAATATGAATTTTACACCATGCCGGATAAGGTCCCGCCATTCTTGCGCGGCAAACAAACAATTTCTAACGACGAATCAAATCCTACGGAGGAAAAAAATTATCAGTTAATTCAGTCCAAAGAGGAACTCAAAAACTTTTTAGCTGAATTAAAAGATAAACCGGGTTTCGCTTTTGATACAGAAACCACCGGTCTGGACGATACAGTGGCGGAAATCATCGGTTGCAGTTTTTCCTGGCAAAAAAACCAGGGGGCTTTCATTTATCTCAACCATGAGCAAAAAACTGAATTTCTGGAAATGATAAAACCGCTTTTGGAAAACAAGAAAACCGTTAAAATCGGCCACAACCTGAAATTTGATTGGAAAATAATGAAAAAATACGGGATTGAAATCAAGGGAACGCTTGTGGATACAATGATCGCTTCCTACTTATTAAATCCGGACCAACGCCACCACGACTTGGATCATTTGGCTTTTTCCGAATTGAAAACCAAAACTGTCAGTTTTATGGAAATGAGCGGCTGGGATGGAAAAAGTGATTTACCAACATTAATGAAAAGTCTGGCGCCGGAAAAATTACGCGACTATGCCTGCGCCGATGCCGACAACGCTTGGCACCTGTGGGAAGTTTTTGAAGGGATGTTGGCGGAGCGCCAGCTCTTACCCTTATTTGATAAAATTGAAATGCCCCTAATGCCGATTTTGGCACAGATGGAACAAGAAGGTATCAAAATTGATCTCCCCTACTTTACCGAATTGGAAGAAAAATTCAGCAAAGAATTAGCCATCGTGGATAAACAAATTTTTGAATTGGCCGGCGAAGAATTTAACATCAATTCACCGCAACAAATCAAAAAAATCATTTTTGAAAAATTATCAGTACCCACCGAAAACGTTAAAAAAACTAAAACCGGACAATCCACTGCCGCCGGAGAACTGGAAAAATTAAAAGGCGAACATGAAATAATTGATTTGATTTTACAACATCGCCATTTGGATAAATTGTTATCAACCTATATCAAGTCTTTACCGCAACTGGCCAAAGCTGATGGTAAAATTCATACTTCTTTTAACCAAACAATTACGCGCACCGGGCGCTTGTCATCCAGCAACCCGAACCTGCAAAATATTCCCATCAAAGAAGAAAGTGGTCGAGCCATTCGCAAAGGTTTCATGGCTGACAAAGGTGAAACCCTAATCAGTGCTGACTATTCACAAATTGAGCTAAGAATCATCGCGTCGCTGGCTGAGGACGAAGAAATGATTAAAGCCTTCAAACACGGAGAAGATATTCACGCCAGCACCGCCGCTAAAATCCATAACTTACCATTAGAAAAAGTCAGCAAAGAATTGCGCAATAAAGCCAAAGCCATCAACTTCGGGGTGATTTACGGTTTAAGTGCTTTTGGCTTGGCCAATCAAATCAATATTTCCCGCGGCGAAGCCCAAGATTTTATTGATAAATATTTTAAACTTTACACCGCCATTCCCGCTTACTTTGATCGTCTAATTCGCTTTGCTCAGGAAAATGGCTACGTGGAAACCTTATTTGGACGTCGCCGCTACATTCCGGACATTAACGCCTCTGTCCAAGTGGTGCGCAAGGCGGCCGAACGAACCGCCATCAATACGCCGATTCAGGGGACGGCCGCCGATTTGATGAAAATCGCCATGATAAAAATCAAAGAGGAATTACTTAACGATAACCAAGATTTGCGACTGCTCCTGCAAGTGCACGACGAATTGGTGTTTAGCGCCCCCAAAGAAAAGGCGGAAGAATATGGCAAAAAAATCCAAGAAATCATGGAGAATGTTTATAAATTGGCAGTGCCGCTAATCGTGCACGTAGAAATCAATGAACGTTGGGGAGAAATGCACTAAAACGACGTTTGCCAAAACCACCAAACTTGCTAAACTTTAAACACAAAGTAAAAAATCTTACATGCTGATTGTAATATACGGCAACGATACTTTTCGTTCCCGCCAATATCTCAAAAAACTGAAAAACTCTTTTAAAGAACGATTTGATCCGTCCGCCATTAATATTGATCAAATTGACTTGGCGGAAAACTCAAAAACCTGGGGGGAATTGCAAAGTTTGTTTTTCAGCGCACCTTTTTTGGCACCAAAAAGACTGATTATTATTGAAAACATTCTGGAACAAAAAAACCTTGAAAAAAATCTTGAGGATATTTTTGACAAATTAAAAGACCTGGAAAATATTATTATTTTTCACGAAGAATTTAAAGATTTCAATCGCAAAAAATCTTTGCACAAGATGATTTTAGATAAACTGACGGAAAACAAAGAACTGTTTCCTTTTCCGGAACTGGAAGGATTCGCTTTAAACAAATGGATTAAAACCTACATCAATGATGAAAAAGCACTGATCACAGAGGACGCGATTAAAGCCCTGGCGGCCGGTATCGGGCCCAATTTATGGCAGCAAAAACATGAAATTGATAAACTAATTTCTTACAGGGGCGACGGGCGCATCACCCTGGAAGATGTAAATTTTCTAACAAACAGCACCTATCAAGATTGTATTTTTCAATTGATTGATAAAATTATTGAAAAAAACTTCAAAGAAAGTTACAAACTTTTAGAATATGAAATAAATAAAGGACGTGAACTTTTGGCGGTTTGGAACTTACTGATTCGTCACTTTCGCTTGTTGATTCAAATCAAACAATTATTGTTGGATAACAAAAGCAAGGCTGATATTTCAAAAAAAATAAAGCTTCACCCTTTTTTAATTACGCGCATCAGCGAACAGAGTCGCAATTTTACCCTGGATAAACTAAAACATATCTATCACTGTTTGGTGCGTTGGGATGAAAAATTCAAATCCTCATCACAAGATGACCTAAACCGCTTTTTGATGGAATTGTTTATGTTGGTGGTTTAGTCTTTGACTTTTTTCAAAGATAAGCATAAATTTAGCGTATAAAGGAGGGAATCACCATGCTGGAAATCGCCACCACCTGGTTGCTGGTAATTCTCAGTGGCAGCATACTGATGGCCGCTATGATTATGTTGTTAATAACGTTTTTGCTGTGTTCGGCAAAAACACTAAAAGCCGATAATGCCCACGATCATCGCATTGTCAGCTTGAAAAGGCTGCGCATCAATATGTTGAAAGTATTCCTTCTTAACACCACCTTACTCTTGTTGGTGGAAGGAATTATCAAGCTATTCGGTTAGTCCACCGCCCACATTTCGGCGGTTTTTTTTATAAAAAAACACCCCCGTCAGATATTTTTATCCAACGGGGATGCTTTTAATCAGTAACACTTATCTTTATTCCACCACTTCCACACTCGGAATTACCAATTTCACCTGATTACTGTAAACTCCACATTTTCCTCCCAAATATTCACATGTTCGGAAATAATAGGTCTTACCCGGTGTCAAATCGGTCCAAATATCACCACGCACATTCCCATCACTATAATAATGATAGGTATTGCCCGGATAAACCGGATTACCGGTTTCATTGTAAACCACCTTGAAACCCATATCAGAAGTCATATTGGACAAAGACCAGAATAAACTGACCACACCGTTATCATTAACGCTACCACTCAAAGAAATCGTTCCGGGAACCGCAACCGGAGCAGCCGGAATGGTCAAACTCACCTGATTACTATAAATCCCACACTTACCACCCAAATATTCACAAACCCGGAAATAATAGGTCTTACCGGCAGTCAAACCGGTCCAGCTATCACTGCGCGTACCGGCATCACTCAAATAATGATAAGTATCGCCGGGATAAACCGGATAACCGCTTTCATTATAAACAACCTTGAAACCCATGGAAGAAGTCATGTTGCTCAATGTCCATTTCAATTGCACTTTCCCACCTTCATA
>DAIPKK010000018.1:0-14673 GCA_036769805.1 Patescibacteria group bacterium | reverse complement strand
CGTTTTTCATTGTTTGAATACTTTCTGTGTTCAATCCATAACCTTCAATTTCACGATGCGGAATATAGTAATCAAACTTGGCACCAAAAGCCGCCAAAACACTGGCCACAACCGCTGTCGAGGTAACACCGTCAGCGTCAAAATCGCCAAAAATCACGATTTTTTCTTGCTTCTCAATTGATTCAAAAATCCGCGCTACCGCTTTTTCCATGTCCCTAAATAAAAAAGGATCATGCACATGTTCCTGAAAATTACTGTTAAAAAATTCCTCAATTTCTTGCTTTTTGTTAAAACCACGATTGCTCAATAATTGTAAAATTACCGGCGGCAAGTCGGGGAATTCTTTAAGCAAAGACTGCCCCACGTTCGGGGCAATAAGCCATGTTTTCTTCATTTGTTTATATAAAATTAATTACTAACGAAGGAAAAATACTTACCGAAAACTGTTATTTATCCAAAAAACGGTAAAATCGTCCATAAAACCATTAACAAAATCATCACGGAAAAGACAATGATTGTCGCCCAGTTACGTTTTTTGTGTTTCTTGCTCATATACTGATTTTATTTTTATTACCTGATAATTATAACAGATTGATAGCTTTTTGCAATCTTTCTAACCCCTTTTCCTTCCCCAAAACCCACAATAATTCAAAAGGTGAGGGAGATTTTTCCTGCCCGCACAACGCCACGCGCAACGGCCACAAAACATCGCCATTATTCCAGCCGTTTCCCTTAATCCAAGCAATAAAATAATCATTTAAAGCTTGAATGCTCCACTCGCCGGCATAAGCGGTCAACTCGCTTTGCAAACTTTTCAGATGTTCCACGGTTTTTTCCTTATCAGACTTTTTCCAAATCAACAAAGCCGGATCGTAAGACAAATCATCACCAAAGAAATAAGATAAATCATCGGCGGCAATATCGCTGAGCTTATTCAAACGATCTCGTTGCACTAAAATAACCTTATTCAAATAATCATCAGACCATTGATTTTTCTTGTCCCCCAAATATTCCAATAAATAAGGTTTGGCTTTATTAACCAAAGCTTGTTCACTCAATTGACGAATATAAATACCGTTCATCCAATCCAGTTTTTTCAAATCAAACACCGCCCCGGATTTACCACATTTTTCCAAGGAAAATTCTTTAACCAATTCATCCAAAGTGAAAATCTCCCGATCATCACCGGGATTCCAGCCCAATAAAGCCACGAAATTCACCAAAGCTTCAGGCAAATAACCTTTAGCCAGGTAATCCTCCACTGCCACGTCGCCTTGGCGCTTGCTTAACTTGGATTTATCCGGATTCAATAATAATGGTAAATGCGCAAATTGTGGTTTTTCCCAGCCAAACGCTTCATACAATAAAACATGCTTAGGCGTGCTGGAAATCCATTCCTCTCCGCGAATTACGTGGGTGCTGCCCATCAAATGATCATCGACAATATTGGCAAAATGATAAGTTGGCAAACCATCGGATTTGATTAAAACTTGATCATCAATATCATTACTGTTGATGGCAATTGGGCCGCGAATCAAATCGGTAAATTCAATTGTCCGGTTTTCTTCAACTTTTAAACGAATAACATATTTTTCACCGGCGGCGATTTTCGCTTGCACCTCTTCCGGACTTAAGTTAACGCAATGTTTATCATATTTTGGCGGTAAATTATGGTTTTGCTGCATGGTGCGCAATTCTTCCAAGCGCTCCGCACTGCAAAAACAATAATAAGCTTTACCATTAGCCAATAATTCTTGAATGTATTTTTGATAAATTTCCTTGCGCTGTGATTGCGTGTAAGGCCCAAAATCACCCTTATCCACGATTTCATCGGCTTCATTCAGATCAATCCCCTCATCCCAGTTTAAACCGCAAGCGTGCAAGCTTTGCACCAATTTTTTGTCAGCGCCGGGGACATAACGAGTTTGATCAGTATCTTCCAAACGCAAAAAAAACACGCCATCATGGTGACGAGCGAATAAATAATTGTACAAAGCCGTTCGCAATCCGCCGATGTGCAAATAGCCGGTCGGGCTGGGCGCGAATCTCGCACGAAATTTCATAAGATTATTGTAAATTTTTAATTAAATTTGCCTGTTTCCTTATATTTTAAGTATTTTTCCAGTTTTGGCAAATCCGCCAACGCGAATTTTCCAAAAAACAAATCATTAACCTTGGCACGATGCTGTTTGGCATACTTTTTCACCTTGTGATAACCGCTAAAATAAACGAAATCTTTGGTGTAAGCACCGGCTAAAGAAGTATCGGCTAAATTGCGTTTGGCCCTAAAAGTGATTTCAAAAGCTTCTTTTTGACTAAACCCATAGCCCCGCAAAATCTTAAAAACCTTGTAAAAACTGCAACGCAAGGCATAATGTGCCGCCACCACCCGCCCGGCATAAATAAACATTTGTGAGCTTTTCAAAACCCCCTGTTTTTCCTCATTATAAACCGCCAAACCTTCTTCAGTTTCCAAATAATTGGCTGTGCCGATTTCCAAAATCAGGCGTCCCAACTTTTTTGCATTGTGATAACGGGTAAAATGCACACCAATCTCATGAACTTTCAATCTTTCCAGCTCTGCATCATTAAAACTAGCTTTACTATTGATTTTTAATAAATGTTTTTTAGGATAAATGATCGCTTTGCTGGCCAAATATCGACTGTAAACCACGGACAATGTTTCGCCACTGATCTCTTTAACATATTTTAACAAAGCCATTCCGACTTCCTGCGGTGTCATTTTTCGCTTGTATTTTAAACGATGACCATGATAATTGGCACAAAATCTTTTGGCTTGCCAAAACAAAAACCAAGATGGACGGCCTTTGGCCTTGATAATAAACTTGGTGGAAGCCGGCTCGCCCCACTGCCGATAAGCATCAATCATTAATAACAAATTTTTGATTTTCTCCTTGTAAAGTCGCTTAAAATAAAAAAAGTCATCCTTTAAAGTGATACTTTCATGAAAACGCTGCAGTGCCAAGACACTACGTCCGTCAAATTGTTTGTTTTTAAAAAGAAGTTGCGGATTATAAACTTCACCGACTTTGTATTTTTCCAAAAACTTTTTCTTTTCACCGTTTAAATTTAAACATTTTGGCTGTGAAACCGATAATTTTCCCGTTAATTCCAAATAACGTTTTTCAATTTTTTCAATGGCTTGCCAATATTCCGTTAATTGATGATTTTGCTTTTTATTTTTTGAAAACGGCCAAAAAGCGAACATTTATTTTTCAATTTTATTTATTTTTATTTCATAAGTCATTTTATCGTCCAAGTTGGGCAGACGATATTTTAACTGGCGGACGCACAAACACGGACCGGCCGCTTCTTTAACCTGATATTCATAGTTCAAAGTAATTTGATTATGATCATCCAACTCATAAGCACCACTCAAAGTATCAATATTGCAAGCCAAAACAATATCAAAAGCAATCCGCAAATCAGTAGCGTTTAACCATTTCATCTGATATTCCTCAGGGCGCACATCCAAAGGATTAACATCTTCTTTACATTCGGAAACACTAAACGGTTCCAAATCACTGACATCATCGTAAACACAATAAACCTGACAGAATTTTTCCACGCAACGCGCCTCAGCCGGACAATGCACCACCGCTTCATCCACGCGACAATCATCATCAATTTCACAGGCGATGGGCTCATCCACCACGGTTTCTTGCGGTTTCTCTACGAATGGCATGGGACTAATCGCAACGCTCTCGCCACGTTCCCGAATTTGCCACAACAATAAGAAAACCACTATTAAACAAAAGCTTAAAAGAATAATATATTGATGAATTTTTTTCATTTTATTTCAATTATGAACAAAAACTACGGTAAATAAATCAACGGATCAACCGGAATCCCGTTCAAACGGACTTCAAAGTGCAAATGCGCTCCGGTGGAAAATTGTCCGGCACCCGGCGTCCCCGGCGCACCACCGCTCAAACCGATAACATCACCTTTTTTCACGTACTGTCCGGCAATCACGTCAATGCGGCTAACATGACCATACACTGATGACAAATTATCACCATGAATTACCATAATGTAGTTATAACCCAACCCGTTGTCTTTGGCCTTGGCAACATAACCGCTTTCCGCCGCATAAACCGGTGATCCCTGAGATAAACGGATATCAATGCCGGAATGTTCAAAGAAACGACGATAAGGATAATCTTGATCATGGAAATAAGCGGAAACGCCTTTATTCGGCGCGCACGGCCAACGTAAAATCGCCGATTGATTCAAAAAACTCAAACCTTGGTCTTGTTGCGTAGTGGCCTTTTTGCTTTCCGCTTCTTGTTTTTCTTTTAATTTGGCACGCAAGGAATTTTCCAAAGACTTCAATTCACTGTCCATGCTACTTTCACTATCGCGAGCCGTTCTTAACAATTGATTGAATTTTTCTTCGGAATTCTTGATTTCCTCCAAATAAAATTCTTTAACCAATAACTCTTCTTCCAACTTATGTTGTTCTTGTTCCAAAGCGATTTGTTGCTCGCCCAATTGCTTGTTTTTTTCTTCCAGACTGACTTTTTCTTCTTCCAATTGAGTTTTTTCCAAATAAATGGTATCAATCGTCAACTGCAAATCTTCGTGTAAGGATTGATAAGAGCTGACATGCTCAAAATATTCGGAAAAATTCTCATACCATAACAAAATATTGACATCATTCAACTCATCTTGAAAATTGATTTCCTTTAACAAACCGGATAAATACGCTTTTTGGCGTTCCAATTTGGCTTCTTTTTCACTGATATTGATTTCCAAATAATCAATTTCCGCTTCCAATTTTTCAATTTCCAATTTTAATTTTTCCAAAGAGATTTCGGTTTGCGCGACTTTACTTTCAATGATAGAGATTTCATTGTTTAAACTGACGGCCTCCTGTTGTTTGCTACGCACCAAACTTTCGTATTTCTTACGTTCCGCTTCCAAAGCATCAATTTTTTTGGACTTTTCATCAATGGTTGTTTCCAATTTTTTGATATCATCGGCCAGGTCGGCATTGGCAAAACGCCAAAAAGGCAAGGTCAGCGCCACGCCCAACGATAAAATCACCAACAATTTAACGGCTTTTCTTAACATTTTGATTTACATTTTTGTTTTAAGCCTCACTCAAACAAATTTCTATTCTATTATAGCAAAAATTGCGGTTTGGGGCAAATGGAAAAAGACAAAATTTGATCTAAATTCAAGCGCCAATCATTTAAGAAATCCCATAACCAGAAAATGGACTTACCCAAAATGCTTCTCAACAATTTCCCGGCCTTAATTTTATTCACCTTATAAAAAGATTCAACGTATTGCCCCGCGTTGTCCGTACCGATAATTACTAATAATTTATTGTGAGGATTAAAGAACAACACATCATTGCCTTGAATGATTCTATGAAACGGTCCCAAATCGGTAAAAATAAGTTTATCGCTTTTATTCAAGAACTTGATGGAAGCATTTAAATAATCATCCATTGATTTGATGCCAAATTTAGCAAATTCATCAATATGTTTAACATAATGTTCGGCAAAATTGAACGCTACGTCCCCGGATTTGCCACCACGCCAATATTGATTAATTTTTTTACCGAATTTCTGATCAATCTTGCCCATGGTATTTTTAATGGAAGTCCAAACGTCTTCGGCACTTTTATTGAGATGGGCGGCGGTTTTTCTGATTTCATCTTGATATTTCGCACTTAATTTGGCGAGCTCACCGCCCACCAAGCTGGCGGTTTTTTTCACTGCCTGCCCCCCCGCCGGCACCACCGGCAAAACCACCGAAACAATATCCATAATCACTGAAACGCCGTTCCAAACACTTGGTTCTTTAATGAAATCTTTAATACTCAAACCCAAAGAAATCACATCCCAAACCGTTTCCAACCACGCCCCACTCTCATCTTTGTATTGATAAGGATTGTGCGCCAAATAAATATAAGGATTTAAACGAATCGGATTAACCAAAAGCTGTTGTTGTTCTCCCCATGATAATAAAGGAAAATCCAAGTGTGCTGGATCGGGAGACAAATAATGTTGCCACGCCACCGAATAATAACGATCCCCACGATAATCCAAATTTTCTTCGTTGGTGTCACGCCACTGTCGGTGATATAACGCCCCGCTATCCTCATTTTGGTGTTGCGAAATGATGGTTCCGTCCGGTTCGTAAATAAAATAATTGGATAATTGCCCGCTTTCCGTTAGTTCCAAAGCTAAATTATCAAATTTGTCATAATACTGATAAAGAAAAGTTTCATTTTGGTTGACAACGGATTTTTGTAACGGACCATAAGTGATTTGTTTTGTTGACAAACCGGTATCTTCATAATAATTACTCAACCAAATTTGTTTACTGCCATTAGTTCTTTCCGCCAACAAACGTTGGCCGTCAGCGCGGTAATAATATTTTTTGACGACCTGTCCGTTTTGATAATCCAAAGTCCGCAAACGACTGTGTGCGTCCCAAGTCAATTGATACGGCCCCAATTCCACCACGTTCCCGGCGGCATCATATTCCGCTTGCCAATCCACGCCCCCACCGCCGCTCCCAATCGGCGCGTAAGGATTAACCAAACTGGCCGACGACGTTTCGTATTGATAAATTTTGTTTTTGGCGCTCGTCAAAGCGTTTAGATTATTGTAGGAATAATTACCGCTGGCCAAACTTTGATTGCCGGCGCCCACAAAATCATAAGAAACCAAGCGTTGCGCATAATCATAATTGAAAGTCGCTTGATACGCCGGAATTAAAGTTCCGGTGGCGCTCAAACCACGCAAATTCTGCCATTGATCATAAGTATAATTTTGTTGCCACAAAGTTTGATTATTTTTCAACACCGATTCAGCGATCATTGTTCCGTAATTGTCATAGCGGAACGCACGTTGCGTGCCATTTCCCAGACTTTCTTCCACCACCGATCCGAAACGATTATATTGTCTACCGGCAATAATGTTTTTAGTGGTCGTGCCTTGTTTATAATTGGCCGCCGATAATAAACCTTGGGCATTGTAAGTGTATTCCAAAGCGCTTTGATCGGGATAAGTGATATAAAGCGGTTGACCGGCGTAATTTCTGGCATACTGATAAGAATAAGCCTGGCCTTTTAACAAATAAGTTTCCTTCATCACAAAACCGCGCCAATCATATTGGTAATCAATGGACACGTCTGTGTTTTTGATGCTGCTCAAATTACCTTTACCATAACCGACATTGTCGTAGGCATACAAATAATCCAATTCCGTGGTGGACAAATCGTCTTCTTGCAACAAACGATTTAAACGATCATAACGATAAGCCACGCGTGAACCATTGGGCAATGATTTATCCAAAAGATTACCATTGGCGTCCCATTTATATTGCCAGCGACCTACGGCGGCGTCGCCGGGCGCGTGCCAGTCGTCAATGGAACTTACTTGTCCCAATAAATCATAACTGATTTGCCGAAAATTACTGTTACTGTCGGTTAATTTTGTTAAACGACCGAGAATGTCATATTGATAAGAATAATTTTGTCCGCTGTTCAGCCGTACCGCTACCAAATTATCGCGAGCGTCAAAATCATATTCCCCCCAAAGTTGATTATTTAACAACAGCGAACGTTTGCCAAAATCTTGATAATTGATATTGAAACTTTCTCGTCCGTTACTCCAAGCGGTCAAACGATAAAGCGGATCATAGGTGAAGTTTTCCCACAAAGTCGGTTGGTAAACCTGCCACGCCCCGCTGTTACTGTCAAAAGGAATTGATTGCCGACTGATAAAACCATTAGCATCGTATTGCGTTAAAACGGTTGTCCATAAACCACTTGTTTGTTTTTTCAAACGCAATAAAGCCCGCCCCAAACCATCAAAATATGTTTTACTTTCATCATAATTTTGCGCATTCAAATAATCTTTTTGGGTCACGGAAACCGGAAAAGCGCTGTCCGAATATTGCCACTGCTGCAAAATTTCCTGAACCGTGCCATTTTGTCGTTTTATTTCCAACGGCCGACAAAAACCGTCATAACGGTAATAAGTGGAAACGCCACTGACATCAATTTCTTGTGATGGCGCGGCGCAGCCATAATTATAAACGGTTTGTTTGACATGCCCCAGCGGATTAGTGACGCGACTTTGATAATAATTTTTCAGATCATACTGATAATCATAAGCGTTACCATTGAAATCCGTGTATTTGGTGTTTAACCCATAAACATTATATAAAAAGTTTTCAGCAATCCAGGTATTGTTGGAAGACAATAAACTATGTTGCGTCATCAAGCCCTGGCTAACCGCGCCCCAGCCCAAACCATCATAAGAAAATTTTTCATGAAGAAGCGCTTGCCCGTTATTATTTAAAATACGACGGGAGCTGATGGAATCACGAATATCCCCGCTTTTATCCAAAGCGTAAGTAAACACTTCTTGCCGATTATCAGTGCTATCTAAATCCTGAAAATTAGTAGGATTAACGTAAGTCACCAAACCCCAGTCCGTACTGGACAATATATTAGCGTTTTGACTGTCATATTCCTTACTCAATAAAACACTGTGTCCCGGTCGCGGATAATTGGCTCCAAAATAAAAAATCCAATCGTGGCTTTGCAAAACAACCGATTGCCCGGGACGACCGGTGTTTTTTTGCCAAACACTCAAATTACCACGCAACGGTTGATTATTATCCAAAATTTCCCAATAAAACAATTTTCCACGTTTACTGACATCATCAGCTTGTTCAAACGCATAATCATCGCCGTTTCCCTGGTGAAAATAATATTGCTCCACGCGTCCCCCGCTCAAACGTTTGGTGATTTTTCCAAAACCACTGCGCCAACGCTGCCAAATCGTATCAAAATGATAATGCGCGCCCTGGTAATCATATTCTTCCAAAACTCTTTGCCCCAAACCGTCATCGACGGAAACTTGCTTTAAAACACTGAAGGGCGCGCCGGCGTTATTGGCAAACCGTGACGATGATTCATAATCAATCAAAATGCGCGCGCCTTTTTCGTTGGTAATTTTATTCAACAAAAAAACATGAGGACAAGGATTTTTGTACCAAGTCAAAGAATATAACGATCCCACCGCCCCCGCGCTTTTCCATAAATCCACGCCCGGTCGCCCATCCGCTTCAGCGAAACGAAATTTCGCCCAGTTTGTACCATCCAATAGAGAAAACGGTAAATTCCATTGCCCGGCGCTGGCGCTTGACCAACCATGACCGTTATTCAAATAAAATTGTCCGGCTGAGCTTAATAAATCAGGTAAACCATCTTGATTAATATCAATAAATAAAACTTTATCATCATGACAATCACCGGTTAAAGATAATTGCCGGCAAAACGGCAAAGGTGATGCAAAATCCGTGGTTTCCTGAACCCACTGACCATTACCACGATTCAAATAAACAAAACGACTCCAGCCGTTGGTCGGAACATATAATTTTGAACGCAAAATATCGGTCAAACCGTCACCGTTCAAGTCCACCAAACGCACGCCCTGGACTTTGTATTCACTGTCCAACAAAGCTGACGGCAATTCCGTCCAACCGGGCAATAAATCATTTTGGTTACTGTCCCATTTATTCAAATAAACACTTTTATTGCGTAAATTGGCATAATCCGGCAAACCGTCCCCGTTAAAATCGTGGTGCGCGCCGATTTCCACGGCGACATTATCTTTAAAAAACCAATAATCAAACCACCGATAATTGCTGTTTAAATTCCAACGCTGCGTATTCTTATCAAACAAAAAGACACTATTATTTTTTGCCACATCCAAGTAAGAATCCCCATTGATATCAAACAAACTGTAATCGGTAAAGAAATTAAAACCATTTTGTCTTTTTACAAACAAAGGAGCCGGTAAATGATAAGCGACCACGTCCCCATTGAAACCGTTATTTTTATTGTGTAAATAAGTTTTTCTTTCATTGGTTAATTGGTTGGTATCGGAAACGATATCATTGGCAATTACGGCGTCGCTGTAACCGTCATTGTTGATATCGGCCAATTCCAAACCATTAAAATAATCCAAAGGAAAGGCTACCGGTGATAAAACTTGCGCTTGCCAATTGTTGGCCACCGGCAAATTATATTCAAACGTCGTGGCCGGTAAATTTTCCCACAAACCACTGGTCTGGTTTTTACCACTTTGGGTGATTGAAGTTAACAATAAAACCCCGGCGTTTTCCTGAATGGAAAATTGATAATTACGCAAGGCCACGCCGCCGACCGACAGTTGAATATTATTTAATTTCCGATTGAAATTTTGTAAAAACTCATAATTATAGAGCTTTTGGTAATTTTGCCGAGCACTGTAAAAAAAGCGCAATTCATAAAGCGGCGTTTCCATACCCCGATGCGTGTACGTGACGCGGCTGAGCCAAGCGACACCATTTAAATTTTCATAACGGAACAAAACATAATTGGCATTTTTATCTTGAATTTTATCCAATTTCCAAACGCCCGTGCCATTACTAACCCCCTCACGACTTTCAGCGGCGCTTCCTAAAAAATAATGAACGCCTTGTTTATCAATGATTTCCCAAGACTCATTTGTTTGATAAAAAAAGCGCAAAGACTCGCCATTATCTATTTGCAAAACATATTCACCGTGCAATCCGTCGGTTAAAGCCACCGGTAACAAATCGCCGCCACCGGAAAAAACAAAACGATTATCACTGTAAGCACTGTCCGTCCCATCACTGAAATTATGCTGAACACTTAAAATACCCGACAAATCCCAACCATAA
Organism: Patescibacteria group bacterium; assembly: GCA_036769805.1. Lineage (GTDB taxonomy): Bacteria > Patescibacteriota > Patescibacteriia > DYGC01 > DYGC01 > DYGC01. The sequence goes on along the minus strand of DAIPKK010000018.1, from coordinate 3,930 downwards.
CCATAAGGCGACTTGGCTTGCAAATTCTGGCTGTTGTAAGACAAAAATAAATTCGGCATCAAACCGTTACGCCCGGGCGGTAAATTGAAATCATATTTATAAGTAACGGCGCCGGTATATAAATTATTGGATAAATTATCTTTAACTTCCTGCTCGTTAATGGTTTGTTCGTTGGCTAAAAATTGATTTTGCCACTCGCCGCTCACGACGTGTGCCTGTATCGGCGAGTTATCGGCGGCCGCCAGGTTAGGCAGATCTTCCGTGGTGCTATTTTCCAAATTATCAGAGATTGTGTTGGCGGGGCTGAGGGTGGCGGCCGCAACGTTCAATTCCACGGCACGTGCCACCAACGGCTGAAATAAGGTACTGACAAAAACCACCAAAATAAAAATAAGCCCCATGGACTTAGCTTTCACTTTTAACTTTACATTTTTCATAACCCAAAATATTCTTATTTCTTATAATAATTCTGTTCCCACCAACTTAAAAACTCCTTGGCGATTTGCACGCTGATTTTATCACCGGCCTCACCCTCTTCCACAAAGACCGTTAGCACGATTTCCGGCGTTTCATAAGGCGCGAAACAAGTAAACCAAGCGTGGGGATCTTCTTCCAGATTCCACTGCGCCGTGCCGGTCTTACCGGCAACACTCACCCCCAAATCCTGCAAACTGCGGCCGCTACCATCAGTGACGGTCGTTCGCAAAGCCTTGCGCATGATTTCCAAATTATCTTCCGAAATAATATCCTCGCGAATCACCACATTTTCAAAAGTTTGATGAACATCCGTTAAATCATTATGAATTTCCTTTAAAACATGGGGTGTATATAATTTTCCACCATTGGCGAAAAACGCTGTATATTCCGCGACTTGCAATGGTGTCACCAACATATCTCCCTGTCCGATGGACACATGATAAGTATCACCGATATACCATTCTTCATTTTTAACGCTTTCCTTCCATTCCGGTGTCGGTACAAAACCGCCTTTTTCGCCCGGTAAATCAATTCCCAATTTTCGGCCAATATTGAATTTATCCGCATACAAAGCCAGACGATAAACTCCCAAACCCTGAAAATTTTTATCACCGCCGCCCACCATATAAAAATAAGTGTTAACTGAGTCGCTGATCGCTTTATAAATATTGGTGATGCCATGCCCGCCGGCCTGCCAATCCGGAAAAAACCACTGATCAATTTTAATGCCACCGCTACTTAAAAAAGTATCGCGCGCCGTCACCACGCCCTCCTGCAAAGCGGCCGCGCCCACCACCAGCTTAAAAGTGGAGCCGGGCGGATATTCCCCCGCCACCATTCTATTTAAAAACGGTTTATCAGGATTGTTTAGTAAAGACTGATATTTTTCTTGGCTGATACCGGTAGCGAAATCATTATTGTTGTATGATGGTAAACTAACCATCGCCAAAATCTCTCCATTATTCGGATCCATGACAATCGCGCCGCCCTTGCGTTTTCCGTTCATGGCCAAATGTTTTTTGATGATTTTTTCCAATTGCGTCTGCCAAGCCAAATCCAAAGTTAAAACCAAATCATCACCGATAACCTTGTCTTGTTCATACAAAATTTTCTGAGGTCGTAACAAAACATCCACTTCCCAGTATTTTAAACCGTGCCGGCCACGCAAATAATCTTCATACATCAATTCCACGCCACTCTTCCCGATTTTATCGGTCAGTAAATAATTTTTTCCCGAATACATTTTTATTTCTTCAGCACTGATTTTTCCCTCATACCCCAAAATATGGGATAAAGATAAATTATTATCATCAATCAAATAATGACGATAACTGTCGGTTTCCACGTAAATCGCCGGATATTGCTCGGCGGCAATTAAAATCGGCCAGATCTCTTCCAAATAAACTTCGCTTTTTATCAATTGCGGACGATAATATTGACTGTCACGCTCGGGAATACTATCCAAAATTTGATGCACCTCGGTTTCTTGCATTTTCAACAAACCGGCGATTGATTTTAAAAATTCATTCCGCTTATTTTCATCGGCGTTCAAGTTTGATGGAATAATAAAAACGTTAAAATAAGGTTTATTTTCCACCAAAGGCGTATAATTGCGATCTTTAATGATACCGCGATTGGTTTTAATCACTTCCTTGCGAATTCTATTTTCATCAGACAGAGTTTTATATTCTTCCCCCTTAATAATTTGCAAATAAAACGCGCGGCTCAACAACAAAAGCAAAGTTAAAAACAAAATCGTTCCCAAAACCCAAATCCGTTTCTTGTTTACGGAAACTCCCAAAACGTCACCATCCAATTCTTGGCTAAAATAAGATTCCTCCACCCATTCGCCGGATTTATCTTGATTCAACTGAATGTTTAAAGAATCGATTTTCCAAAAATCGTCCTGATTGTTAGGCTGAGATGATTTCATTGCTGGACCAAAACTTATTCTTTAAAAACTTAATCGATTGATATAAAACTAATAATATAATCAAATTAACGATAAAATCTTGAATCAATAAGTAATAATCAAAGGGATAATAATATTTTTTTTGCCAAATTAAATTTTCAACCCACAAAAACAAACGATTTCCCACCCAATACAACAATTCTCCAATGGCCAAAGCCACGCCCAAACTCAAACGAGAACGATTGACCAAAAAGCGACGCAATAAAAAACTCATTATAAAATAAAAAACTACAAAAATAACCGTATAATATCCAAAAAAATGCGCGGAAAAATACTCAAAACTGATGATAGACGCGATCAACAAGGTGCGCGCGCCACGCTGATAACCGTAAAATTGCAACAGCAATAAAATCAACAATACTATCGGCAAAAAACTCGAGAAAAAATTATAAAAACTGAATTGCCACAGCAAAACTAATAACAATAAAATAACCGTGATAAAATTTTTAGTCATTGGATTTCAAAATAATCAAAGAAGTGATTTTGTTAAAATCAATCATGGTCTTAATATCAGCGGATTTAAATAATTCTCCTTGCTCACTTTGCACCTCTTCCACCACGCCCACCAACAAACCTCGGGGAATATATTTTTCCAAACCGGAACTGATCACTTTATCTCCGATAGTCACATTTTCATTTTGAGGAATAAAATTCATTTTCAAACTCAAACCATACTCGCCGTTAATCAAACCGCTGGTTTTATCCACGTTTTGGATGGTACCGGCGACGGCGCTGTTATTATCAATCACCAACTGCAACAACGAATAAGTTTTATGAGCAACTATGATTTTACCAAGCAAATAACCATCTCCGACAATCGCCGGATAACCGGGTTTAACACCGTGAATCGTCCCTTTGTTAATGATTAAAACCTGCTCATAGTTGGAACTGTTTTTCCCAATGACCTCAGCCCCAATCGTCGTATAAGAATTTTCCGTAATATAATTCAATTGCGTGCGTAATTCCTCGTTCTCTTGTTGTGCCGTTAAAAGTTGGCTGTTTTGTAATTCCAGCTGAATATTCTTTTCCATCAACAATTTATTTTCTTTTTCCAACTCACGAAAATTACGCCAATTATCATATAAATCACGAATCCCCTGACTACGGGCATACAAAAAACCTTGTACCGGATAAATGATTTTATCAAACAAAATATAAGATTTATTAAAAACCACTAACAAAAAAAGCGCCACAAAAATGATTGACATCGCCCAAGCGAATATTTTCATCAATTGGCGCATATTTTATTTTTTCATTTATTAAACAAGCCTTTATGGCAACAAACTCTCGTCTTTACTGGTCGGGATCTTCACTTCTTGCAATAAACCATCATTTTCCAACAACAAACTGATACCGCGAATCGTGCAGGTCAACGGGTCATCGGTAATAATCACCGGAATTTGAATATTATCGGAAATCAATTTATCAATACCTTTCATCAAAGCGCCGCCACCGGACAAAACAATTCCCCGTTCGTAAAT
>DAIPKK010000064.1:0-2985 GCA_036769805.1 Patescibacteria group bacterium | reverse complement strand
CTCCGTTTCGGATCAGTAATTGAAGGACGGCTTGTCTTCGCGGTGTCTCTGAATGTTGTGAAGCTTGGTGCGGACCCGGTCGTGGGCGTCCTGGACCTGGCGGTACTGCGTGTCCAGCAGCGTCCGGATGTCCTGCGGCAGATCCTGCTTGAGGGCATCCTGGTAATTGGAGACGGCGACGTCCTCGCCGCGTTCGCACTCGGCCAGGATATCTTCCGGCTTGCGGCTGGTCACATCCTCGAAGGTGTCCACGCTGGCGAAACGACGGCCGGCACTGGTTGGTTTATACTTCTTAATAGGCATATATCTGTGATTAATCTTTATTAAAAATTATTGCATTAAATCGATCTTGTCCTCTTTTCGCAAAGTGACGATCGCTTTACGATAATCTTGCTTTCGGCCGACCATTTTGCCGCGATGAACGCTCTTGCCTTTCATCTTGACGATATTCACGCTGACCGGCGCCACATTGTATAAGTTCAAAATCGCTTTCTTAATCTCCGGCTTGCTAGCCTTGGTGGTCACCAAGAAAACATATTTTCCATCACCGGCTAAAAAGCTGCTTTTTTCAGTAATGAAAGGAGCAACTATAATATCCTTGACGTTAATGGTATATTTTTTCTTGGTATCGACGTTCTTCTTAGCCATAACTTTATCTGCTTAAAATAATTATAATTTGTAAGTCTTTTCAATCACTTCCACCGCGTCTTCCAACAACAAAACGGTGTTATAATTCAAAACATCCACGCAATTTAAAGAATCCGCCAAAATCACTTTGACGTTCGGTAAATTGTCGCAAGACTTAACGACTTTTTGATCCTGCTTTGGCAAAACCAACAAAACTTTCTTTTGAACCGATAAGTTTTTCAAAAGTTGATTGATTTCTTTGGTTTTGATGGTGGATAATTCCAATTGATCTAAAACGACCAAACCATCATGGCTGATTTTATCGGCCAAGCACATATATAAAGCACGGACTTTCATCTTTTTGTTGATCTTCTTAATGAAATTTTCTTCATTACGAGGACCGAAAGTGGTACCACCACCAACCCACAACGGAGAACGAGTGGAACCGGCACGAGCGCGGCCATTACCTTTTTGCTTCCATGGCTTCTTACCACCCCCGGACACTTCGCCGCGAGTTTTGGTATGAGCAAACGGATGACGAGCGCTGGCTTGTTGCGCGTCCACCACTTGGTGAATCAAAGCCACATTGGGAACCATGCCAAAAGACTCATCGTTCAATTCTCTTTCTTTGACGACAGCGCCTTTCGCATTGTAAACATTTACTTTAATCATATATTTATCATCAAACAATTATTAAATTAAGCGGCAATAATTTTCACCAAGCTGTTTTTGGCGCCCGGAATACTACCCTTGATATATAACAAATTATTTTCAGCGTCGACTTTCACCACTGATAAATTACTGACAGTCACCTTTTCATCGCCCATATGGCCACCCATTCTGGTGCCTTTAAAAACGTGAGCGACCCCCTTGGCACCAACGGAACCGGAATGTCTTTCCTGATCCTTGTTACCATGAGTGGCGCGACCGCCGGCAAATTTATGGCGTTTAACCACACCTTGAAATCCTTTTCCTTTGGAAGTACCGGTAACTTTCACTTTTTCTCCGGCTTCAAAAATATCGGATTTGATTTCGCTGCCAACGGTGAAGGCTTCACCATTTTCATTTTTTAAAGAAAATTCTCGCAAATAACGGTAGACTTTCTCTCCCGCTTTTTTCAAATGACCGGCAACCGGTCGATTAACCTTTCTTTTCTCGATAAAGGCAAGTTGAACCGCATTGTAAGTGTCCTTTTCCGCGTTTTTAACCTGAGTTACCACGCAAGGACCGGCTTTCACAACCGTCACCGGAACCATTTGGCCGGCTTCATTGTACAAGTGCGACATTTCTAACTTTTTGCCCAAGATGAACTTCATAATCGTTTTCGTTAATAAATAAAATAATCGAGGATACCTTGCCCCGATCATAAACTAAAAATAATTAACCTCTTGCAAAATAATCAGTAATTGTAAGTTTTCTTAGTTTTCGTTGGGGATTATATCCTTTTTTATCAAAAATCACGCTGGCATTACCATCTCTGGATTACCAATGCTCTTCTTGATAAAACTAGTTAATTAAAATAACTGGCTTAATTAATGTTTACAACTTAATTTCCACATCAACACCGGCCGGAAGACTTAAATTCATCAAAGCATCAACCGTGTTCGCGGATGGATTGATAATATCAATCAAACGCTTGTGAGTACGAGATTCAAATTGATCTCTGGCATTCTTGTGGACGAAAGTGGAACTGTTCACAGTGACAATCTTTTTATCGGTTGGCAATGGAATAGGTCCCTGCACCACAGCGCCGGTTCTACTCGCGGTTTCAATGATCGTCTTGGCAGACTGATCAATCACTTTGTTGTCATACGCCCGAATCTTAATGCGGATTCGTTGTTTCGTTTCTTTCTTTGACATTTGTTAAATTACTTAAAAATTTGAATTAATCTTAATTGAAAACTTCAAATATTGCAAGTGGTTCTTAAAACCACTATACCCTTGCCATCATTTGACAGCAAGGGCATTAGTGATATCAAAAACTATTTGATAATTTTGGTCACCGCGCCGGCACCAATGGTGCGACCGCCTTCGCGAATAGCGAAGCGCATCTTTTCTTCCATAGCGACCGGAGACATCAATTTAACTTTCAAGTTCACGGTATCGCCAGGCATAACCATTTCAGTACCTTCCGGCAAAGTCACATCACCGGTAACATCGGCGGTACGGATAAAGAATTGCGGTTTATAACCACTGAAGAACGGTTTATGACGACCACCTTCAGCTTGGGTCAAAACGTAGATTTCGGTTTCAAATTCAGTATGAGGAGTGATGGAACCGGTTTTGGCCAAAACTTGACCGCGTTCAATATCATCTTTCTTGGTACCACGCAACAAAATACCAGCGTTATCACCGGCT
>DAIPKK010000017.1:0-14988 GCA_036769805.1 Patescibacteria group bacterium | reverse complement strand
GTCGGTGGCGGTATCAAGCTCTTCAGCAGTGGTAGTATCAGCTTCTTCGTCTATTTCAAGCGCTTCAGACGTTTCGTCAACGGCAGACACCACTTCACCGGCTTCTTCCGGCTGATTATCAAGCACCGCCGAATCTTCTTGCACCAATTCACTTGTTTCAAAAACGGTTTTTTCACTCAAATCGCTTGAATCTTGCCAATAATAATAAATAAAAAATCCGGCGCCAACGCCCACGATCAACAACAAACCCAATAATAAATTTTTCATAAAATTGACACTTATAAGTAAATTTTTTAAGATACAACGAAGCTTGACAACAAGGAGGGGTAACTATTATGGAACAGTTTTCTGAAATTCCGTTGAGTAAAAATCAAGTCGCTTTCATTCTGGTTCGTATCTACAAAGTAAACCAAAAAATTGCGGCCATGGCAAGCCAAAGCTCCGAAGAAAAAACTCAAAAGTCTTACCGAGACAAAGAGTTTAGCCAGGAAGCTTTGCTGGCGGCCACGCAAGCCACCTTGCATGCAACCGAACTGGAAAAAGAGCGTAAACGACAAGCCACCATGCTGCAAAAAACTTTACAAATCGGTGAAGCTGTCCAAGCCGAAGCCGATTTGTTCAACTTGGATTTCTTGGTCTGGAATTACCAAGAATATCCCGCTGATACGCTTCGTCTGCAAGAACAAAGTGCCCGCGCCAACGCGCTGAAAGTCACTTACGAACGGGTGCGTGGTCCGCAAGCGATCTTTGAGGTCCAAGCGCGGCTCTGGCATCGCCAAGACCAACGGGAGCTGATTACGTCACTTTCGTTCTTTCATGACCTGACCATCCATCGTGAACAAAAGTTAAACCTGATTTTCATGATGGAAGACGAAAAATACTGGCTGAAAAAATTTTTCGCGCCCTTGTATGCGCAACGAAAAATGAAAGCAGCCAAAGTCCGAGACATCACCGTGATGATTCTGGACTTCTAAAAAATTTTTCAAACTATCAAAAAAGCCCCGACTAACAATTGGGGCATTTTTATTTGCAAAATTTATTCACCTAACTTGATTGCTTGTCCGCTCAACAACGCATTGGCGACTTTCACATTGGCGGCACTTAAAATTCTCTGAAAAGTACTTTGGGAAATTCCCATTTTGTCGGCTGATTCATACTGGTTCAAGCCTTTAACATATTTCAAACGCAACGCTTCCACTTCGTCGTTCGCCAAATTCACTTCACCGGTCGCTTTGGTGACGCCCTGCGGTTTAAAATGAGTGCAAGTCAAACGAACGTAAATACGACGCTTGCTTTTCGGTCTGGCCATAACATTAAAAACTATGATTTATTAGCTTTTTTCAATTCTTCTTTGGCGATTTTCGCCTGCAAAGATTCTTTATTATCTTCTTCTTCCTTTTCTTCTTCAGTGACACGGAACACTTCTTCCAATGTAGTCACCCCACGCAATGCTTTGATAAATCCGTCTTGTTGCATGGTCAACATTTTTTGTCTATTAAACAATTCATCTTTAACCAAATCCAAATCACTGCCGGCGACAATAATTTTTTTCATATTGTCGGTCATTTCCAAACCTTCGGCAATGGCGTAACGGCCTTTATATCCGGTACCACGACAACGCGGGCAACCTTTTCCTTTATAAAAAGGTAATTTTTCCGGTGATTTCAAATCAATATTACTCGGCAAATCTTCCGGCAAAACATTACTACGCAATAATTCTTCACGCACTTCTTTTTCCAATTCCGGTGGCACATCAGTCTCAATCTTACAATGCTCACAAATACGACGAACCAAACGTTGCGCCAACACCAAATTCAAAGTGGAAATCAACAGGAACGGCTCCACTTTCATATCAACCAAACGCGGAATCGCCCCGAAAGCGTCGTTGGTGTGCAATGTGGAAAACAACAAGTGACCGGTCAAACCGGCGTGGATACCCATTTCGGCGGTTTCAAAGTCGCGGATTTCACCCACCATAATGACATCCGGATCCTGACGCAAAATCGTTCTCAAACCATTGGCGAAAGTATAACCCAAAACCGAACGCACCTGCGATTGATTAATGCCTTCCATTTCATACTCAATCGGATCTTCCAAGGTGACAATATTAATTTTTTCATTGTTGATATAATTCAAAGCGGTATAAAGCGTGGTTGATTTACCGGAACCGGTCGGACCGGTAACCAAAATCATCCCATAAGGCAAACGAATCGCTTTTTCAATCAAACCTTTTACGCGCCCGACAAAACCCAAATCCTCAAAAGTCGGAATGGTGCTGCTTTTATCCAAAATACGAAGCGTCACTTTTTCCCGATCCAACAAAGGCAAAGTGGACACACGCAAGTCAATTTTTTTGTTGCTCACTTTAACGCGAATACGACCGTCTTGCGGGATACGCATTTCATCCAATTTCAAGTTGGCCAAAACTTTAACGCGCGAGACAATCGCTGACGCCAAATACGCCGGCAACAACAATGATGTTTGCAAAATGCCGTCCACGCGATAACGAACTTTCACATTATCCTCACCGGGCTCAATATGAATATCGGAAGCGCCCGCTTCCACGCCATGTTGAATAATCACGGAGACGATTTTGGCAATCGGCGCGTCTTTAATCAATCCGCCTTCCTCACCGATTTTTTCTTCAGTCTTGGCGGCCATACCGGCATCGGTTTTTTCCAAAGCGGTCGCCACTTCACTTCCCAAATTACGATAACGTTGCAAAGTTTGTTTAAAATCAGTCAAAGTGATGATATAAATCTTAATCACCCACTTGTTTTTAACGCCCAAAAATTCCAAAGCCTCCAAAGCTTGCGTATTCAAAGGGTTAACCATACCAATGCTGATTTCATCCCCTTCTTTCAAGAAAGCAATCATCTGGTAATTCTCGGAAATATCAATTGGGATTAAATTCAAAATATCGCCGGGAATTTCCTTGTCCATCAAACTCATGTATTCCCGACCCAAAATATCGGCTTTGATTTTCGCCAAATCTTCTTCCTCCACAATCTTCTTCTGTTTCAAAACCGTATCCAAAAAAAGTTTATTGGAAGCTTCCAATTCCGCTTTTATGGATTGATACTGTTCATCGTTAATCAACTCTTTCTTTTTGAGAACCTGTAAAATTTGTTTATCAAAAGGTTTAATCATAGATTTTATTCAATTGACGGCAAGTCATTTTCTTCAATAATAATGGTCTCCTCATCATCTTCCGGCAAAACAAACTTTTCACTGGAGGGCGGGGCGTATGGCACAAACGGATTGCTCTTACCCATTGGCTCAAGCGGAATTTCCACCACCACGTTATTCAATTTTTGAAATACCGGATCATTTAACAATTGTTGTTCCAACTTACTCAAAGTGTTAGTGTCAACATCGGAAGTGGTTTGAGTTTTCCACTCACTGGGATTACTGATATCACCGGCCCACTCACGATAGTTTTCCGCTACCGTGCGATCAATGCTACGCACGAACAACAAAATATAAAACAAAACCAAAATTACCACAATAATAACCCAAGTAAAAACCAAATAAAACACTAATTGTTTTATGCTGACCGTTTCCTGCTGTTTAATTTCGCCGGAAGTCAATTCTTGTCTTCCGCCCGGCCCCAAAGGAGGTAATGCCATAAATATTTTTATTTTACTGATTTGTTAAAGCGCTCGCTTCCGCCGATTTCGGCAAGACATAATAAGTTTTCAACACAATATTGTAAGCGACGCCCTCATCCTCACGACCGGCAATCGCTTCCGAATCCTTGACATAAGATTGCGGATTAAAAGACAAGGAAACCACATCGTACAAACGACCGGTTTGCTCCAAAGTCAACAAAAACTTTTTCATGGTTTCATAATCACCGCCGGTGACGTCCAATTGCACGGTAAATTCACCTAACTGCCAATCACTCAATTCATTGATAACGCCACGCAATTGCCGTTCGCCAAATTGACTCAAACCGTCATCATTAATGGATAAATTATTCAAAATAAAACCACTGTCTTTCACCACTTTTTCAATCGGCAAATATAATTGGGTGTAATCATTGTTCTTGGCGATTAAATTTTCCACGCGCTCCAATTTAACTTGCAACAATTGTGATTTGCGTTGCTCATATTGTTCTTTCAAAGCCTGCAATTCCGCTTGTTCTTTGGCTAAAGTAGTCTGTAACATCGGAATTTCTTCAACGCTAAAAAATTGATAATGTTGATAAAAAGGATAAGCCACAAAATAACCGATTCCGGCCAACAAAATCAACATCAAAACGGCGATTATGATTTTATCAAATTTAATCACCAGATTCGCCAAAACAATATTGATTTTCTGCCCTTTAAATTGAGTATTTAATGCCATAATTATTGTTTACTTAGTGAATTTATCACACCGATATTGAACAATTCCGCTTTAACATCAAATGTAATATTAAAAGACACACCGGCGTCACGTTCTTCCCCTGATTCTGTGGTCTTCAACAAAGTCAAACTACTGATTCCAACATTCTCACAAAATTCGGAAGCATATTTTTTCAAAACCATATACTGCTTCAAAGCTGATTTCAAATCATTAGCCGAAGCGGTAAACATAATTTGATTCAAATCATTCATAATGTTGACGGAAAAATTAGTGTAATGAACTTCCGGCGCGGTATATTTTTCCAACATTACAAAAAAGTGTTGCCAAGTGATGTGATTGGCCAACAATTGTTGCAAAGTTTTATAAAATTGGTAACGCAAACGCACATCAACATCAGTGGTTTGATATTTCAATTTTTCCAAGCTTAAAGCGCGCAACTGTTGTTGCAAATCATTGGCTTGCACGAAATATTTATTCAAATAATAATTGGCCCCAAACCACGCTCCCATCAAAACAAAACCGCCAATCACGAAAGCGTATAAAATTCGGCGCAAAGCGGCCGGAAAATCCACGTATAAAATCGCTTCCTCATCCACCGGCAACAAACTGAAGGGCGAAGAAAACCCACCGCCGCTTTCCGGTAATTTTGACGGTTCGGCTTCACTCTTTGGTAACGGCGTTGGCGCCGGTTTGGCACTACCCCCAATCACGCCCAAGCCCGGTTTAACTTTTGGCAAATTTAAAGATGGCGCAACCGGTTTATCAGCAATGATTTCCGCCGATTTTTCAACGGTTTTCGGTTTATCACTTTTTAATTCCGCATCCAAATCCAAAATCCCCGAATCAACACTTTTTGCCGGCTTTCCCAACTCAGTCTGATTGCTAGCCATGTTTTTTTCAAATTCAACACTCTCCGCTTTATTCAAGTCCAAATTCATTTTTTGATTTTTATCTTCTAAAAAACTCATGCGCCGATTATTATTAATTATTTTTTATTTTTAATCGCCCATAAAGCCAAACCAATGGAAATTCCGAAACGCGATCCGATTTCATCCACCAATGGTTTTAGTACATCCGGATAAACAATATTCACCCACGGATCACCGACCATCACTTTCATATTCAATTGTTTTTCCAAATACTCGGTAAATCCGGGCATCAACGCCACCCCACCGGTCAACATAATTTTTTCCACTTCATTACCGACAACCGTATCTTGCGCGAACAAATTAATACAATATCTGATTTCATTAACCAACATTTTCATTTCATCTTTCATCACCTCAATCCATTTTAAACGATCGGGATTTTTGGAAAAGCTCAAATCAACTTTAAATTGATCAGCCTGATTGATATCAATTTTCAAATTATTGGAAAAAACTTTACTGATGGCATTCCCTCCAAAATTCACGGTTCTTTCAAATAACGCAATATGATTTTTTACAATACTGATATAGGAATCGGTCGCGCCAATATCCACAATCATCACTGTAGAAGTGTCTGTGGATAACAAAGCGCGGCTCAAAGCGGCCGATTCAACATCCAAATCCAACAATTCATAACCCAACGATTTAAAAACATCTTGATATTTTTTCACCACCACTTTGGCGGCGCCAATCAACATTACTTGAACATTCATTTGTTTACCTTTCACTTTAACCGCTCCCCCTTGCCCTTCTTGTTGACTCAAAGTTTCAGTTTGCGGTCCTTTTTCTTCCATCTTAATCAATTTCCAATCCAAAACCATTTCCTCCAAAGGCAATGGCACAATTTTTTTCGCCTCCCATTCAATCGCGGCCGCCAACTTCTCAGGATTTCTGGCATCAGCCTCACTCAAGCCTGTCAAATTAATGATCGCCGTAAACACCAACGGTGACGGCAACGCCGTCATCACTTTACGACTTTTGACACGTGCGTTTTTCATCACGGTTGATAACAAATTTCGCAAAATGTCCGGATGATCAATTAACGTTCCTTTATCCATAGCCTGTTCAATCACGCCGTAAGTCTCCAAAACCGCCCGGCCTTTTTCTTCGCGCAGTTCCACCACCTTAATGGCGCCACCGCCGATATCCACGCCGACGTAACCCTCTGATTTTTTAAATAGATTGAAAATAGACATATTTGAAAAATTTTATTAACAAAACTTAAGGCGCAATTTCATTCCATTCAGGCAAAGCTTGCGTAATATCTTGCAAACCCGGTGGCGTGTTGGCCAACAAACGACCATCATAAATAAATCTTTCCGCCCCCTCATCCAAACTCATAAACAAACGTTCCAAATTAAATTGTTTTGAGACCACCAAACCGGCTACCGTTAAATTGGCGGTTGTACTTTCACCGGTACTGAAACGGCCGCAACCGTTGGACGCTGAAGTCAAAGCCGGACAATCAGCCGGATCACCATCGCCCAAAGCAACATAAGCACCGACCAAATTGGTCACCGCTGAATCAACCGTAATATCTCCCAAAACAATAAAGGAAACCGATGGTAAATATTTCAATTTGGAAACCGCGGTCGCACTGTAAGCGATATTGGCATTAATATTTAAATTACCACGGACAATAATCGTTCCCGAACCATTAGGAATGGAAGCGTCACCGTTGCTAAACGTGGTGGGCGCGGAAATCGTCAAATCACCGTCACGAACATAAACTTTGCCTCCCAAAACAGAATCAATATCAGCGGCACTGGTGATTGTTTCAACCGTACCGTAAGTCCCGGCTTGCAAACCGGAAAAATCAATTTTTCCTAAAATACTGGAATAATTTTTTGTGGCATCAGGGAAGGTAACATCATCATAATACTGACTTTCCCATTGTGACCCGCTGGCCGAATAAAAATTGGTAATCGCGCCACCGGAATGAATGGCATAAGTGGCGCTGTATTTGCCAACCGGAGGACGGAAACTCTTATCACTACCAACCCCGCTGGAGCTGTAAATACTACCATAAGAACTTTCCAACCAAGGCGCGAACACACCACCGGTTTGAGCATGGAAAGCCAACCAACCAACTCCCAAATTTGTTCCACACACTCCACTTCCCAAAGTTTTAATCAAATACCCCCAGCCCCAACCGGTCAAACGATTTTTATTATAATCAACCGCCACACCATATTCATAACAACGTGGACAAGCGGTACAGGTATCAGGAGTCGGATCGACATTGTCAGTACAACCGCTACACATAGTTTGATTGTTAGTTTTTACACACAAAGCCCCGGCACCAACACTACTGGTTAAAACATCATAATCGGTATAACAAACACCACAACGATAGGTCGCCCCACTTTCACTGCTGGGCGCAATCACGTAACTACCGCAAGAACCATCCGGACAATCGCCGTCACCGGTACAAACCTCACCGTTGTTATCACCACCGGAACAATAACGATTATAATAATTACAACTGACACAATATGGATAAGCACCGTCATAATTAGAGGTACCGGCATTCCAAGCATAACTCTCATCACAAACTCCGCTGGCGCAATCACCTGGCACAGTGCAATCTTCACCGGCATTAGCGCCACCGACACACTCTAATTCAAAATCAGCGGCCGCAAATTGATCACCACGCATTCTCACCCAGCTATGACAAAAAGGATTACCCCACAAATTAGCTTCTGAACGCGCCCAACCACTAATCGTGCCATCGATATTCAAAGTGGAATCTTGGGTAGCGGCTCCGAATGGATCGGTAGCGGCGGTCGTGGCCGGAGCGAAATCAATCCAACCGATATTATTTGACCAAGCATAACTATCATCATCAAAAGACCCGGAAGAGCCAATGTTTACACCATAGGCACCGGTAGAACAATGATTATCACCGGGCAAGGTAATTTCTCCATCACCATCAAAATCATTCAAACAGTTCATACTGATCCAACCAAAATTAGAACCCCAAGCCCAACCGTAAACATTGTCGCTGGCGGTCGCCTCGGTCATTTGGATTTTATTTTCTCGTAAATCCCGTGAATATAAAAAATAGGTCAAACCCAAAGCAATCACAAGAAAGCTAAAGATTAGCCATATAATTTTAGACGTCTTTTTCATGTCTATTTTTGCTTTATATTTTTATAAATTCGCCTAAAAAGATTATAGCACAAAAATAAAAAATAGGGAAAGGGCAAAATCGCGCCGCCAACTACTTAATTCCCGCGTCTTTTATCGCTTCATTTACCAAAGAATCCGCCACTTTATTGAATTCACGTTTGACGTGGCGTTTGGGCACATCCTCAAATTTTTGCAACAAAACAATCGCCTCGTCATAATATTTTTTCAACTGTTCATCTTTCACGGCATATTCACCGGTTAAATGCTTGATAACCAACTCGCTATCCATATTTAATTTTAAAAATTTCACGCCCTTTTCTATAGCCAAAGCCAAACCTTTAAGCAACGCTCGATATTCCGCTTGATTATTGGTCGCTTCGCCAATATATTCTTTAAAAGTTTGCACACCATTAAACAATTCATCATACAAAACACCGCCAATCGCCGCCGGCCCGGGATTTCCCTTGGAACCGCCATCCACGAACAAGGAATAATAACCTTTATCGCTTTTTACTTCATCAACAATATCGGCTTGCAATTTTTGACGCAAAGTTAACAACTGCTTGTTATCTTTAACGGGAATCCATTGATGATAATCAATACCAAAAGCCGCTAATTTTCGCTCGGTAGCCAAAACCGGAAATAAAACCGATTCAAAATCAGCGGTGGAATCCTCCAAATTAAACAAATCACTAAAATAAGGATAAACATCCGGAGAAAAACAAGTCACACCAATATGCGCCGGTACCGGGATCATCGGATACATGGTAATTTCTTGCACCAAACTATCGGCGATTTGCATGCCGGTAAACTGATAGGGAGTTTCCGTAGTCACCACAATTGTTGCCGGTATTTGTTTGTTGTAATAATTATGCCAAAACTGACGCAAAACATCCCGAACAAAATCCGGATAATCAACAATTTGATCCACCGGATTATGACAAATAGCAAAAGCCGTTTTTGGCAAAATTTCTTTTGTCAAAGCATTTAAAACCGCACCACCGCGCCCCACCGGCTTATCGGGAAAACTGTATTTGATATTCACACCGAATTTTGAACCATCCCCCAAAACATCTTTCACCGAATCGGCGTTATGATAAACCAAAACCACAAAATTCTTAATCCCCACGCCCCGATACATCAAAACCGTCCGCTCAATAATCGTCAAATCATCATTTATCAACAAAACATTTTTATTGGTATCCATACCGGTAATTTCGCGTAAGCGCATTCCTTGTCCGGCTGCCGGCAAAATCACCCACACTTTTTCCGCAAAAACTTTCAAATCTTCTTCAGACAAATCAATATTTTCTTTTAAAAAACTGCTTAAATGATTTTTCAAGTTTAATAAAGCTCGTTGCATAAGTATTTCAAACTATTTATAAAAGACTCAGTAAAATAATGGATCCGCCTAAAATGATACGATACCAGGCAAAAAATTGCAAACCATATTTTTCCAAAAATTTCAGTAAATATTTGGCGGAAAAATACGCCACCACACCTGATAAAACAGTGGCGATTGCCATTAAATAGCCATCACTTGATTGTAAAAATAAATCACCTTGCCAAAAATCCCAAATTTTTTTCAAACCCATTCCCAAAATCAAAGGGATGGCCAGCAAAAAAGAAAATTCGGCTGCCAAGCGACGCGACAAACCACGCGACATACCGGCGACAATCGTGATGCCGGAACGGGAAATTCCGGGGATAAAACTCAAAATTTGCAAGCAACCAACCACAAACGCGTCCAGTTTTCCAATTTTTGATAAATCGTCGCTGCGGGGTCGAGCATATTTCTCCACTCCAAAAAACAACAACGCCCCAAAAATCAAAGCGACACCAATCACCCACAAATTCTCACTGAATTTATCAACATAATCTTCGATCAAAAATCCGATTATGGCTGCCGGAACAATTCCCAAAATCACCTTTAACCACAAAGCCTTATCCTGCCACAATTTTTTCAATTTCGGTAAAAACAAAAAAGCCAGCGCCAAAGCGGTGCCGACATGCAAAGCAATATCAAACAATAAATTGTTATCCAATTGAAAATCCAGCGTCTCATGCAAAACCGCCAAGTGCGCCGAACTGGAAATAGGTAAAACTTCGGTCACGCCCTGCACGATGGCTAGGATGATGGCTTTAAAATATAGGATGAACATAGAAAACTTGATAATTAGTAGCAACCCCTACAATAATAACGAACGGCCGTAAAATCTGCAACTCGGTTCCACTTGCAACAAATCCAAAACCGTCACGGTAACATCGCTCAACACACCGACCGGCGTTAGCAAACTCAAATCATTACCGATACTTTCCAAAATGGAACTGGATAAGCCTTGGTATTGTCGCCCAATCAACATAAACGGCACGGCATTGACGCTATGCTCCTTGTCAATTTCGTTGGTGCGCAGATTGATCATTTCTTCCACGTTCCCGTGGTCGGCGGTCACCAACAAAACTCCGTTTTTATTTAAAACCAATTGTGCCAATTCTCCCAAACATTTATCGGTAAATTCCACCGCTTTGATGCCGGCTTGCAAATCGCCGGTATGCCCGACCATGTCCGGATTGGCATAATTGCAAACAATAAAATCATATTTGTTTTCTTCAATCGCCGCCAACAATTTATCATTGACTTCACGCAAACTCATTTCCGGTTTTTCAGCGTATGAAGCGACGCGCGGCGATGGCACCACGATACGCTCTTCGCCGGGATAAGCTTTTTCTTTACCGGCATTAAAAAAGAAAGTAACGTGCGCATATTTTTCCGTTTCCGCTATATGCAACTGTTTCAAACCGGCAGCGCTGATTTCCTTGGCCAAACAACTTTCATTTTCCTGCCCCGGAAAAGCCACTTCCATATTCATGCCTTTTTCATATTCAGTCATGCCGACAAAATACAAATTATTGAAATCCCCCCGACCTCGATCAAAAAAATTAAAGCCGGGCATAATAAACGGTTTGCAAATTTCACGAGCACGATCGGCGCGAAAATTAAAAAATATCAAAGCATCATTATCCTGGATTTTTCCAACCGGCTGACCGGTTTCATCAAGCACCGCCACCGGCTCAAATTCCTCATCATAAACTTTGTTGGCATAAGACGCTTCAATCGCCGCTAAAGGATCGGACACTTTGGTACCGACTTCCGGATTAACCATCACTTGCCAAACCTTGGAAACTCTTTCCCAACGATTGTCACGATCAAGGGCGAACATCCGACCGGACATGCTGGCCAATTTTCCGATTTGACTATGTTCCATTTTAAACAATAAATCTTTGATAAATGTTTTTCCTGAATTGAAAACCGTATCACGACCATCTAAAAAAGCGTGCACAAAAACTTTTTGCACGCCTTCCCGCTTCGCCATATCCAACAAAGCATATAAATGTTCGTCAAAACTATGTACCAAACCCGGACTGACCAAACCCATAAAATGCAAAGCGGAATTATTTTGCTTAACATGATTCATCGCTTGCAAAAATTTTTCGTTTTTGAAAAAACTGCCATCGCGAATCGCTTTGGTGATGCGCGGCAAATTTTGAAACATGATACGCCCGCTCCCCAAAGTCAAATGACCCACTTCCGAATTACCGGTTTCCCCCCAAGACAAACCGACCGCTTCGCCCGATGCCAATAAAGTCATGGTCGGAAAATTAGCGGTCAAATAATTAAAAACCGGGGTTTTCGCCAAAGTCACGGCGTTGCCGGCTGAAGGACTGGCCGTCCCCCAACCATCCAAAATCAAAAGCACCACCGGCTTTGGTCGGTCCCCAAGCTCGCGGCCGCCCGCGCCGCCCGCTAAAATTGAAGTATCAACTATTTTCATAACTTACCATTTTTTGTTTAATTCCATCTCAATTTCCATCAAACGATTATATTTGGCGATTCTTTCGCCGCGGCTCAACGATCCGGATTTGAGTTGGCCGGCGTTCGTGGCGACCGCCAAGTCAACAATGAAATCATCAGGGGTCTCGCCGCTACGATGGGAAATCATCACGCCATATTCATGTTTTTGCGCCAACAAAATGGCATCAATCGTTTCACTTAAACTGCCGATTTGATTGACTTTAATCAAAATCGCGTTGGCGACACCGCTATCAATCGCTTTTTGCAAGCGTTCCACATTGGTCACCAACAAATCATCACCGACCAATTGAATTTCATCACCCAATTGATAAGTCAAATCCTGCCAAGCCGGCCAGTCATCTTCCGCCAAACCGTCTTCAATGGAAATAATCGGATATTTATCAATCAGTTTTTGCCAATACTTAATCATCTCGGCGCCACTCAAAGACAAACCGCCTTTTTTCTCTCCTTTCAAAACGTATTTCTTGCCATCATAAAATTCCGAGGCGGCCGGATCCAAAGCAAAGAAAATTTCCTTGCCCAGTTGCCAACCGGCGTTTTTCACAGCTTGTGAAATTATTTCCAAAGCTTCTTCATTGTTTTTCAAGCTTGGCGCGAAACCGCCTTCATCACCGACGCTGGTCACCAAGTTTTTCTTATTCAACAAATGTTTTAATTGTTGAAAAATTTCCGCGCCGGCGCGCACCTGCTCAGCGGCCGACTTTACGCCCGCCGGAAACAACATATATTCTTGAAAATCCAAATTATTGTCAGCGTGCTTGCCGCCGTTCAAAATATTAAAAGACGGAATCGGCAAAATATATTTTTTCCCTTTGATACCAAAAATTTCCCGTAAATAACGATACAGCGGCAAGCCGGAAGCGAGCGCGCCGGCGCGGGCACAAGCCAAAGAAACGCTCAAAATGGCATTAGCGCCCAATTTACTTTTATTTTCCGTACCATCCAAAGATAACATCAATTTATCCAAAGCACGTTGTTCACGAACATCTTTTTTCAAAAGCGCTTTACGAATCACTTTATTCACATTATTAACGGCACTCAAAACACCCTTACCAAAATAAATGTTTTGTTTTTTATCACGCAACTCGCAAGCCTCGTGCACACCGGTGGACGCCCCCGACGGGACGCTCGCCTTGGCGGAAATGCCGCCGGTCAAAACCACTTTGGTTTCCACGGTGGGATTGCCACGCGAATCAAGAATCTGTCTCGCTTGAACATCAGCGATGATAAATTGTTTAGGAACTGCCATAGCTTTATCTTTATTATTTATTTATCAAAAATTTGTAAGCGGCCGACGCTTCCGCCACCATCATATCCATAAATTCATTTAAGTTCTCTTTTAACAATAAATCAAGTAGCGGACGTCCCAAACCAATACCAAAAGCCTTACCCCGCGCCCGATTAGCCATGGCACGCGCTAAAATCATGTCGGCGTGCCCCGGCTCGTTAGTATTCGGACTCAACAAATTATCATAAATAATATTATCCGATTCCTTCATCAACAAAGCATAATGACGAATTGTCTCCGGCCCCAAATCCACCAATAAATCTTTATTTTCAATTTCCGCGGCCTTAGCCAAACGCAAATCATAACGACCGGTTTTTGCATCATAACGAGCGGCCATAAAATCCAAAGGATAAATCACTTTGGCGGCAAATTTTTTCAAAATTTTCGCAAAATTTTCCGTCTCACGATGAGCCATTTGCCGTGTTTTTTTATTCCAAAAATAAGATGTCCAAGATGTGCCCATTAACAAATAATCCAATTTGGGCAATATCGTTTCCAGTGCTTCCATTTTTGTAAAATCAACTTGACCACCCAAGACAAGGGCGCTTCGCTTACTGAACAAACTCTTACGCAAATCATCCAAAGCTTGCCAATCGGCAGCGGTATTCGGTCCATAATATGTTGGCAATAACAATGGCAACAACGACACCGAACTTGTCAGCTGGCCATGCAAATGCAAAGAATCAATAACATACAGATCACCTAGTTTAGCCAAATCATGAGCGAACGACACCTGTAAAAACTTTTCCGGACCGTAATCGTCAAAGCCGGTCAAAAAACACAGCCGGGCCACCGGTTCGGTTAAAATCATTTTTACGGTATCAATAAATTTTGGCTGCTCATCACAAGCGAATTGACAATAATCGTCAGCATATTTACTTTTACAAACCTTAATCGCCGCGCGCACATTTTCCTCAGGTCCACTTACCAAAACCACCACTTGCTTATCGGCCGCCATTAAAGCCTCAATAAATTCCAAAAACTTGCTTTCATATAATTGATAATAACTAAAATCAAAACGAAGGAGAATTCGTTTGGTTTTTTCCAAATTCTTAAACTGCGCTAACGGATAAACAGGCATTGTGTTTTTGCTTTTCAAGTTTTGATTTTTGTCTTCATTGCTTCATTAGACTTTTACATTATACTAAATTTTTTAACATCAAACAAGGATTTGAATTTTCATTTTATTGTCTTTGACTTTTAATCGTCATTTTTGCTAAAATTAAGACAATGAAACCCGTCGTGGGATATTATTTGTTTAAATAAATCAAATATTAAAACATAAATTATGCAAGACTTAAAAGCCTCAAAAAAAGACACATCAAGCACCGCCGCCCCCGATGTAAACAATGACATCGGACAACGCGCCGGCCACGAAGATTTTTCCGCTTATCGCGTCAACCGACAAGCAAAAAATT
>DAIPKK010000063.1:0-3029 GCA_036769805.1 Patescibacteria group bacterium | reverse complement strand
TTATCTGATTTTCCAACATTTACTAATTTTGTCACCATACCCATCAATTGATCATTCAAAGCTTTGGCATCGGTCAACTGAGCGCTTGTTAAAGGCGTTTTCAATATTTCATCAACTTTAGTCAATAACGCGGCAATTTCTTCATCTTTAATTTCCACCACGGTCGTGCTTGCCGTTGGAGCTGTCACCCCCTCTACTTTTATAGACGTTTCAACCGTCGGTTTCGTTTCAGTGGTCAATGTCGCGTCCCCACCGGCGGTCGCGCTGGTGCTGGAACTGCTGGTGCTGGTTCCGGTCACAGAACTGCTGGTATCAACTTCCGTAACTGCCATTTCCACTTCTTCAACAACTTCAACAGGCTCAACAACCGGCATTTGTTCCGGTTCAACGGTAATTGGAGTACTGCCTGTTTCATTGGATTGAGTTAAACTGTCGGCCTTCACGGTAATTTCTTTAGTCTCACGTTCAATAATCTTATTAACCGCCTCACTCGCCTCAGTTGAAGTGTTCAAAGTATCAGGATTGGCCGCCACCGCGTCTTTAACAACCGCGGTCACATCAGCCTTTAAATCCTCCACTCCCACCAACGCGTCAGCTAATAATTGATTTTCCTCATCATCTACCGGACCACCAATATTATTTTTCAAACTTTCATCAATATTACGCAAAGCCTCATCCACTTTTTCAGCACTGGTCAAAACCGCCACTGTATCAACTTTTTCCGGCTCAGCTTCTTTTTTATCCTTGATAACTTGCAAAGTATTTTTAGCCTCACTGACTTCTTCTTTAACTTTAGTATAGGTTTCTTTAACCACTTTACTGTCAACTGTTTCTTTTTGCTTTAATTGTTTAATTTCCTCGGTTCTCTTTTGCGCTAATTCCACGTGCAATTCCGCTTTCTTATGTTCATCAAAAGTCAATTTAACTTGAATTTTTTCGGAAGTGATCTTGATCGGATATAACAAATCTCCAGGCAAACTATTTTCGGAAGCCCACACGCCAACATAACCGCTACCCATAACCAAAACCAACAACATTACCACCGGTTTCAATAACCAACGGAAAGCGCCAAAAATCGCATACTCTTTTTCCAACTGAAAAGCGCCAGGCACTTCTTCTACCTGGCTTCTCCATTGTGACAACAAAATCTGGCGTTGCGCCTTTTTCCATTTACGGTCAGGCGTAACCTTGTTATTCAAACCTTCCAATTGTTTAATTAAGTATTGTTTATCAATCATATTTGGGATTATTACGATCCGACTCACTGATTAAATTTTGTAAAATTTTCAAAGCCCGGTGGGACAAAACCCGCACGCTACCGGTACTTTTATCAAGAATCTTCGCAATTTCGCTGTTGGAATAACCTTCCACATACTTTAAGAGCAAAACTTCTTGATATTCGGCTTTCAATTGTTTTAAAAATGATTCCAAACTCTTGATTTCCGATTTGATTTCAATTTCTTTGACAAAATCCTCACCGCGGGCATCCTCAATATCTCTGAGAATCTCCTCATCGGTCAACACATCGCTGTGGCTCTTTTTACGATAATGATCAATAACGATATTTTTCGCTACTTGATACAATAAAGCCTTAAAATTGCCAACTTTCTTTTTTTCTTGAACATACTGCCAAACTCGCAAGAAGACATCGGAAGTTAAATCCTGGGCTTCTTCTTGGTTATTGACCTTGAAAAAAACAAAGCGATAGATTTTATCAACGAACAAATCATACAATTCAGCGTAAATCTCAGCGTTGCCGGGATTCAGCTTGAATTTTAAGAGTAAGTAATTTTCGTGAAAGTTTATGGCTTTCATTATATTAAGACGAGTGAATATTAAAAGTGTTACAGTTCGTTGTTTGGTCCAAATTTTTGGCTAAAATTAAAAATGAATTAAAAACAGTCGCTAAACAACGATTTCATACATTTTACAAGAAAAAATGGAGGTATGTCAATGGATTTTATCTTGAACCGCGATTCGTCTGATGAAAAGAAGGGCGAATAATCATTCGCCCCTACGGGAGAGATTAACTGTCACGATTATTTTATGTGTTATAAATTAATGCAAAACATGATTTCCATCTCTTATGTAGGGGCAAATGACAATTTGCCCTTCCCCATATCATAGTCAATCAAATGAATCAAACGAATCAAAGTTCAAGACACCAAAAAAGTGGGCGTTACACGCCCACTTTTTATCTTATTTCAGCCAAATCTTAGATCAAGAAGGCAACAATCAACAAAGCCACGATATTGATGATTTTAATCATCGGGTTGATAGCCGGACCGGCAGTATCCTTATAAGGATCACCAACCGTATCACCGGTAACCGCCGCCTTGTGAGCATCGGAACCTTTTCCACCAAAAGCACCATCTTCAATGTACTTTTTGGCATTATCCCAAGCACCACCGCCGGTGGTCATGGAAACAGCCACAAACACGCCGGTCACAATGGAACCGACCAACAAACCACCCAAAGCTTCAATACCCAAGGTGAAACCAACCACAATCGGCGCTAAAACCGGTAACAAAGCCGGCAACATCATTTCTTTAATGGCAGATTTGGTAGCGATATCAACGCAAGCCGCATAATCAGGCTTAGCGGTTCCTTCCATGATACCGGCAATATTATGGAATTGACGACGCACTTCTTGAATGATCGCGCCGGCCGCGGTGGACACCGCTTCCATACATAAAGCCCCGAAATAATATGGCAACAAACCACCAATGAACAAACCAATCAATAATTTCGGATCACTCAAACTAAATTGAATATTCAAAGTCTCCGGAATTTTGTGAGCAAAATCAGCAAACAAGACCAAAGCACCCAAAACCGCGGAACCAATGGCATAACCCTTGGTCACAGCCTTGGTGGTATTACCCACAGAATCCAATTTATCAGTAATTACACGCACATCTTCAGGTAAATTGGACATTTCAGCGATACCGCCGGCGTTATCGGTAATCGGACCATAAGAGTCCATGGTAACGATAATTCCGGTCATGGACAACATCGCCATGGCAGCCACG
>DAIPKK010000062.1:0-3046 GCA_036769805.1 Patescibacteria group bacterium | reverse complement strand
CAATTCCACCGCCCGTGGATCCACCGGGGACGTGGAGGCAAAATCCAAATAAACTTTTCTTAATGTACTCATATTTTTATTTTTAAACCGATTCAATTTCATCTTCCAACAAACGCACTTCTTTAACTTCCGGGACTTCGTCACGCAACGGCGCTTCAATACCGGCTTTCAAAGTCATTTGACGGAAAGGACACATGCGGCAATGACCGCTTAATTTTATGGACACCACGCCACTCTCTTTATCAAAATCCACAAATTGAATATCACCGCCGTCCATCAATAAAGTCGGACGAACTTTTTCTTCAATGATATTTTCAATTTTTTCTTCCAATTTCAATTGATCGTTCATAATTTTGAATATTTATGAATAATTATTTATGTGCTTCCTCATACTCTTTGATGGCGTTGTGCAAAGCATCCACCGCCAACATTGAACAGTGGATTTTCGCGTCGGGCAAACCGCCCAATTCCGCCACCACCATATCACGATTGATTTGCTTGGCTTCTTCCAAAGTCTTTCCTTTGGCCAATTCGGTCAAAACCGAAGTGTTGGCAATCGCCGCCACGCAACCCAAAGTTTCAAACTTAATGTCTTCAATCCGATTATCCACGATTTTCAAATATAATTTCATAATATCACCGCACACCGGATTACCGACTTGCGCGCTGGCATCGGGATTTTCCATGGATCCCTGATTGCGCGGATTCTTAAAATGATCAATCACTTTTTCGTTGTACATATATTTTTTACTTATGATTAATTTTCTTATTGATTAAGGATTGTAAATTTAATTTTTGCAAAGATTTATCAATCGCCAAATAAACTTGATCCCAAACTTCTTTGGCCAAACAATGACTGGCTTGGCACTTTTCCGCTTGGCATTTATAGGGATACAAATCACTTTCCAGCGCCTCAAAAATATCCTTGATGGTGATTTGCTTGGCCGGTTTTGCCAAAGCATAACCGCCGTAACGACCTCGCCCGCTCTTTACCAAACCGGCGACGCGCAACTGACGCAAAACTCTTTCCATATAGTCGTCGGAAAAATAATGCTCGTCGGTCAACTCCGGCAACGACAAAAGCGCCCCTTGATATTTTTGGGCTTCGGCCATTTTAATCATTGCTTGTAAGCCATAGGCACTGGCAACGGAAAATTGCATAAATTTTCACTTATTTAAAATCCGACCATACAGGTCGGATTTATTGTAGTATGCTTTTAGGAAAATGTCAAAGCTATTGCAATTCCGCGGAAATCCTTAAAGCTTGATATAATTCCCAACGTTTTTCCAAGCTATCCAAATCATAAACCGGATCATAACCGGGCGTAATTCCCTGCACCCCCAGTTGCGCTTCCAAAGAAGGCAAGTATTTTCTGATTGCGCTGTTATCATCCACTTTATTCAACAATTCATTGATTCGTTGATGCAAAACTTCCACCGCTTGTTTCCAAGCTTCGTCAAAAGCCGCTTTATCCACTGACGGCAAATCTTGTTTATAGACTACCTTAGGTAAAGCTTTAATTTGCTCAAAAATTTCACCGCTTAAAGCATCGGATAACGAACCATCGCTCAAAATATTTTTCAAAAAACTATATTCGTTAATGCCAATTTGGTGCTCTTCTTTTTGCTCAATTTTGACGTCTTCAGCCGGCGGCTCTTGCTCGCTTGAAGCTTCCGGATTCTTACCTGCCGTTTCCTCTTCCATCAATTTTCTCAAAAATTCCGATGGTCGAACCGGTGGCATCTTTTTTACCGGCGGCTCCGATTCTTCTTCTGATGATTCCACTTCACCTGCCTCTTCCTCTTCCATAAAACGTCGCAAAGCAGCTGACGGTTGGAACGGCGCTAACGGTTTTTCTTCCGGAACTTCGCTGGGACGAGACAACTCAGCGCTTAAAATATCCTCCGGAGATTGTTGAGTTTCTTTTATATCAGTCGCGCGCAACAAATCCGCTTCCATTTTAACCAAAACCAACAAGACATCTTCTTTGGCAGCCAAAATTTGTTTATCGGCTTCTTCACGGCTGATTTTTTTATTTTTAAGCTCTTGTTCCACACCCTTCAGAAACTTATCAAACCAAAGCAAGGTCTTATGCAATTTCACAAACAAACCGGCGCCATGGCGAAACCATTTTTTCATAAACTTTTCCGCATCATCGGACATTTCTTTGGCTTTCAAAACCTCTTTACCCTCAAACTTGGCATCAGCACAAATTTGCTCCAATAACTGTTTGATCATCAAAATATCATTCGTAAAATTTTTCAGCAAATAATTCGGTTCCAAAACTTTTTCCTTCAATTGCAATAGCTGTTCCACCTCCCAATTAACAGTATAATTAGCCAAACGACGCCAATCACCGGAAAAAACATCCACGTTCTGCGCGAATTCGGCTTTTTGTCCCTTGCTCAAAAGTTCAGTTTTATTTCTGCCATTACCGACACCAAACCAAAATTGACGCAATAAGGTGTTCGGAATAACACGCGCCAAACGCTCATCATTATTCAGATAAAGAGACCTCCAGGTCAGATCAAAAGATTCCAAAGCTTGTTTTTTTTGATCCTTTTCATATACGGGACGCATATTTGGTTTTCTGACAAATTCTTTCTGACGCTCCAAAAACTTTCCTAAAACCAATAAACGCTCTTCATACTTTGCTTTTTCCTCACCTTGCAAGCCGGCTCGTTCAAAATCATTGGCAGTCAAAGCTTCCCCAAAATTCAAATAAACATACAAATAATCTTCCCAAAACTTCATCGGCGAAAACTCTTTCTTGGGCTGGTCTTCATCTCTCGGCATACTCTCACGCAAAGCGGTCAAATATTTTTGACGATCTTCAGCCTTTAAAGTTTCCAGAAAAAAATCCATCAACTCAGACAAATCATGAGAAGTGAATTTTTCCGTAAAAAATTTACGAGCCTCGTATTTTTTTAACAATTTCCAATAAAAACCATCCAATAATTTTTCATCTTCCGGGCTTAACGCGACCGACGCTTCTACGCGGGGCGCTACCTCGCGCGGAGGACGCTGGGCCGATTTGCCAGACGA
>DAIPKK010000016.1:0-15479 GCA_036769805.1 Patescibacteria group bacterium | reverse complement strand
AGTCTTATGATGAATTATTGTTGCAATTGTTGGATTTAGATAAATCCATGATAGAACGTTCCGGTTTGCAAGATGAATTACGTCAAATTGTGTTTAGAAAAATGTTGGATCAAAGTTATGGTACAGTTGATCGGGTGGAGCGCATTCGCACTTCCATGCAAGGTGAATTAAACGCTTTGGGGATTTTGCATTTACTGGATTTGATAGATAACTTTGCCAAAGATCATATTTTAAATACGGAGAAAGATAATAAGGAAAAATATTGGACTGATGAAGCTTGGCAGAAGATTAAAGAGAGTAACAAGCTTGATAGTAAATTTACAATGAAAACCGTGTTTAATAAACAATATAAGGAGTTAAAGGAGGTGGCGGATAAGATGAAAGCTTTGGATTCAGGCAAAGGTAATTTTAAGATTCAATGTTGTCCGGATCGTGGATTCATTGGTGAGATGTCCGGTTATTTGGCGGATGTTTGTTATACAGCTGAATATCCATTGCTGGCACGCCATCCTAACTTGGTGCCATACAAGTTCATTGCCGAACAAGATAGTGATAATAAAGAATTTTTGGGTTCGGTTTTGGTTTTTGAACTGGAAGATGCGGATAATAATAAAGTCGCGTTATTGCGTGCTTTTGATATTCCTCGGGAACATGAAGTAAATGTCGGGGAATTTATTGAGAATTTTATCAATAAAATAACTCCGGGCTTACAAGCCAGAGGGGTTAAAAAAATTATTATTCCGGGAAATGATGGAGCAATTAGTAATTATCCATTGACCATCAGTCACATGCACAAAAAATATATTAACGGAAAGTCAAAAATTTCTTTGGCTAAATCTTTTGCCTTCAATGGCTATGATATTACTGACAATTGCTATGTGGCGCGGGAATTATAAAATTTAATCTATATCCATTTTGATAATTCGCATCCAGTCTTTAATGTCCGCACCGTGTTTTAAGGCCGGCAGATTTTCTTTTTCCACTAGTACTTTTTGAAAGATTCTTTTAGCCATTTCATAAACATTTTCATGCGTATATTCTTGCTCTCGCAGTTGTTCATTGTTTAAATTTTTAGCAAAAGCATTCAAGAGGCTTTTGGTTAAAGCGTCTCGGTTGCCGACATTCATGTTTAGTGCGTTCCCGGCTTTTAGTAAAAATCTTAAATCGTAGGCTATATCACGAATGTCTTTAATGTTTGATCTTCTGACCCCGCTATATTTTTTGAGGTTTTCCATTGCTTCTTCGTTGTCGGGATATTCCGCAAAATATGTCCAACGATGACGATCGCCAATATCCACAATTTCCGCAGCCATAGTTACATTGGAGGAGTGCAGATCTTCGCTGAGAATTCCATTGTTAAGCAAAACAGCCAAATTTTTGCCCATTCTTCTGAAGAAAATTTCGTAAAATGTTTGTTCTGATTGACTGTCGCCCCATTTTAGTTCTCTTGGTTTAACGGATTGCCGACTTTTTTTCATGTTTTGTAATTCATTGTCATTGTATAGGCTTTCCCAGTCTCGGCTGTCACTGTCTTTTAATTCAAGATTGAAAATCTTGAAAGCTTTTTTGTATAAAGTAACGGCTCTGTCTTTATCTATTTGTGAAGGATTTTTGGATGAATTAAGCCGTTGATAAATTTCTTCAATTCTAGTGTTGGTTTTTAGCAACCTAACGCCGATTGCCGGTACAAATGGTTCGTTTTCGTCATCGGTGCTCGAAATAACTTGTAGTTCTTGGAGTTTTTTAATCGGTGTCAATTTTCCTTTATAAGGAATTTGTTTTAATTTCCCAACCGCCCAGTATAATTCAGTCCGCAATCCCTGTTCTATTAATTTTTTAGATGTTTCAACAATACTTTCGCCGGTTTCGTGATTGGTAAATGTTCCGGCCATTCGGGCCATTCCATAAATTCCTTTTCCTCCATATTCGTTTATTCTTGTTAAATTGTCATAATCATCCAGTGATTCCCCGTCAAGAAGGCTTAATTTAGTGTAGCCACAACCTTTAATGTTAGTATCGTAAAAATGGTGGGCTAAGCCTGTTTTGTCAGTGTAGGTGCTATGTTGTTCAGTGGAAATACTGCGCCAGTGTGGAGCTTCCACTAGACGAGTGGTTTTTCCTTGTCTGGGATTAATAAAAATAAAGGTTTCTTCCAGTGGTTTGTCCGATTCGACTGCCGCCAAATAATCGGTAATGGTTAGATCTTTACCAGGGCGCAAAATGGAAAAATTTTCCGGGCGTGGTTCCAGTCCAACAATTTTTCTACCGTTACCGTCATCGGTGCTTTTGATGTCTTTTGTGTTGCTTCGCTCGGGGGTGGGAGTAGGGGGGATAAAATTTTCCGGTTTATTTAATGACATCCAAATTTATTTAAGATTTATCTTGCTTCATTATAACATAAAAACCCCTCGTTTTCACGAGGGGTTTTTAATATAGAAAGTTATTTCTTTTTAGCGACTTTTTTGACCGCTTTTTTGGCAACTTTCTTTTTTGGAGCAGCCTTCTTCACGGCTTTTTTAGCGACTTTCTTTTTTGGGGCCGCTTTTTTCACCGCTTTTTTGGCCGGTTTCTTTTTCATGACCATAGTTTTACTTTTTAGTTTTTTTATTAAGGACCTTTGTTTTTTTATTCATTGGTAATTTTCCCAACAAATCGTTATATTCTTTTACCAATTTTTTTTCCAAACTCATGTACTCGTGTTTCGCCTTTTTCTGAAGTTCTTTAATTTTCTCCATCGCCTTTTTGTCCAAGCCATTTTTCTTGGCGTAGACGGCGCCGGCGGTTAAGGCTGCCACTCCGGCCACGATCGCGGCCGCGCCGACGATCTTTTTGGTTTTCGCTTTCATAATTTTTATTTTAATGTTAAAGAAATTATTTCTCTAATTAAATTATAGCAAATTTGTTCTTTTTCTCAACGGTGTAAAGCACGATAAAAACCCTTTATTTATAAGGAGATTTCATTTTAACTTTAAATTCAATTGGTTTTTTGCAAAAACGACCACCGGTGTTGTTGACGGTAAAAATATCTTTTGAATTATAATTCAAAATGTAAACAGGCAGCGCGCCGAGTTTTCATTAAGCGAGAAAAAATTTGTTCTTTTCGCAAAAAAGTTATATAATGATAAAAACGAAAATAAATTATTCAAATAAAAAAGTATGGTGAGACCAAAAAAGGATGCGCCGGTGAAACGCAAAGTTGGTCGCCCGTCCGCCAGTAAGTCGGCGGTGGCGAAAATCATGAGTTCCGGTTTGTCCAAGGAAAGTAAAATTGAAAAGTTGTTGGAGGAGCGTAAGCGTGGGGAGACTGTGCCGCTCAAAGAGTACGAATACAATTTACGCTTGGGCGTGGTGTTCGGCGTTTTGATCGGGGTGGTGCTGACGACTTATTTATGGATGTTTATTGATTTGGTCTATTTTTGATTGACTAATTGAGATTTTTTGCTATAATTTCGGTATTGGATGGTTAGTTGCTGAAACTAGCCATTTTTGTTAGGTAAATTTAATTGTTAATAACTATAAATGTATGGACGGACAAATTGAGGCTGCTATCAAGCAGATTTGTTATGAAAAAAACTTGGAATACGACCGAGTTTTGGAAGCGATTGAGGCGGCGCTGGCGGCGGCTTTTCGTAAGGATTTTGGCGATAAGAACAAGCAAAATATCATCGCCGAATTTAATCCAACGACCGCTGAAACCAAAGTATTTGATGTAAAAACTGTGGTGGAAGATCAAGAATTGCCGACTGAAGAAGAATTGGCCGCTTTGAAAGTCAAACAGGAAGAAACCGGTGAGGAATACAAAGTTTTCAATCCGAAAACGGAAATCATGTTGGCTGATGCCAAACAAATTGATAAAAAATATGAAATCGGTGATGAGATTAAAACTCAGTTGGAAATTCCGGCGGAGTTTGGTCGTATGGCCGCGCAAACCGCCAAGCAAGTAATCATTCAGAAATTGCGCGAAGCGGAACGCGATGCCATTTACGAAGAATACAAAAAACGTGAAGGCGCCTTGTTGCAAGGTATGGTTCACCGCAAGGATGGCGATACTTTTATTATTGATTTTGGAAAAATCAACGGCATTTTGAGTCCGGCCGATCAAATTCGTCGCGAGTTTTATCGTATCGGCGAACGTTTGTCCTTTTATGTGAAGTCCGTGGAAAAAGGACCGAAAGGCCCGGAATTGATTATTTCTCGCAATCACCCGGAAATTATTCGTGTGTTGTTTGAACGTGAAATTCCGGAAATTTATAATGGTGATATTGAAATTAAAAATATCGCGCGTGAAGCCGGCGCTCGTGCCAAGGTGGCCGTCCACACTGACATTGAAAATTTGGATCCGATCGGTTCCTGCATCGGTCAACGCGGCGCTCGTATTCAAACGATTATCGGCGAGTTGAACGGAGAAAAGATTGATATCATTCAATGGGATGATGATGCCAAGAAATATATCGCCAATGCCATGGCTCCGGCGAAAATCACCGGCGTGGAATTGAATGATGAAGAAAAGTTGGCGATTGTCACCGTGCCGAAAGATCAAATTTCTTTGGCAATCGGTCGTGACGCGCAAAACGTGCGTTTGGCCGTGCAATTGACCGGCTGGGCGATCAGCGTGCGCGAAGCCGAGAGCGGTGAGTTGGTTGATCATAATGATGAGAAGGCGGTCGCTGATTCTGAAAAAGCGGCGGAATAAATTAAATTTCTGTCCGTATCTTAAAAACTTAGAATAAAATTATGTTTTCAACTTTATACAACGAAATTTTCTTCAAACCGATTGCCAATTTCGTTTTGTATGTTTACAACCACATGCCTGAACCTTTGATGAATTTGGCGGTGGCGATCGTCCTTGTTTTGATGGTGGTGCGTATTATTTTGTTGCCTTTGACCATCGGTGAAACGCGCACCCGTAAGATTATGAAGCATTTGCAGGATTCCGGCGAGATGAAAGCTTTGGATGAACATAAAAGCAACCCGCAAGTGTATTTTGCCAAGATGAAAGAGCTGTATCAAAAATATGATTTGAAACCTTTCCGTAGCACTTTCGTATCATTATTGATTCAGTTGCCGATTTTCTTTGCTTTGTACAAGGTGTTTATTATGATTGTGAATAAGCAAAGTTTTGCCGCTTTCTTGTATGTGGGAAACAGTGCGCCGGAAAATTTTGTGACGACTGTTTTTAATATTGATTTGGCCGTGCCGAATTTGGTTTTGGCTTTTATCGTGGCGGCGGTGCAATATCTGTTTATGGCTTATGGACCGATGGCTGTTAAAAACAACGGTAAAGCTTTGGCGAAAACGGAAAATGGTACTGCTCCCGATATGAACGCCGTGATGGCGCAAAAGATGAACGGTGTTTTCAAGTATTTTTTCCCGGGTTTGATGTTGTTGATCGGTGTCACTTTACCGGCCGGCATCACCTTTTATATTATTTGTTCGGTTTTGATTAATTGGGTGGTTTTGTTGGTTTTGGATAAATATATTGCCAAGAAAAACAAAGCAAAGTATGGAATCTAAAAAAGTTGAAGCGGTTTTGAGTGTTTTGTCATTTTTTCAGATTTTCAACTGCCCGCTGACACGCTCGGAGATTTATCAGGGTGTTTTTGGCGAGGCGGATTTGGAATTTACTTGGAATGATTTGTCCGTAGTTTTGGAAGATTTGTTGAATAAAGATGTGCTTGTCAACGAAAGTGGTTTGTATGCCTTAAATATTGACCGACCGCCGTCGGCCTTGGAAAGTCGCTTGAAGTATCAGGCGACTTTTTATTTGAAAGCAAAACGCGCGCGGCGCTGGGCGTTTTTTATGTCTTTGTTTCCGGGCGTGCGCGGCGTGGCGGTGGTGAACAGCGTCGGTTTTAAACTGCCGAGCGACAATGCTGATATTGATTTTCTCATTATTACCGACGAAAAATCTTTATACATCAGTCGGCTCTTGGTGACTTTCTTTTTGAAAATTTTCGGTTTGCGTCCGACCAAGCAAAATCAGAAAGATAAAATTTGCACCAGTTTTTGGTTATCGGAAAAAAATTTGAATTTGGAAAAAATCGCTTATTCCGACAACGATGTTTATCTTTATTATTGGTTGTTAAATGTTTATCCTTTATATGATCAGGCGGACTACTGGGAACGTTGGCAATCCGCTAATTTTTGGTTAAAAAATCGGTTGCCCAATTCGCATTTTCGCGCTAATATAAAAAAGATTCAATTCGGGATTTTGGCAAGATTTTGGAAACGTTTGGGAGAAATTTTTTTCACTCATCGGTTTTGGAATAATTGGGCCAAGAAATTACAGTACCGTTTTTTCTCTTCGGATATTAAAGAATTGATGAATAAAGACACGCGAGTTATCGTCAATGATGAGATGTTGAAGTTTCACACCGTGGATAATCGTCAAAAATATTTTGATTTATATCAAGAAAATTTAAAAAATTCATTAAATAAATACCGATATGTGGCAAAAGAAAATTAAAGAAATCTCCGCTTGGTTTTTGTACTTGTTTGTCTTTATTCTTCCTTGGCAAACGCGCTGGATTTGGCATGAAGGAAAAATCAATGGTGAATATTGGGAATGGGGGAGTTTCAGTTTGTATGGCACGGAAATTTTATTTTGGCTTGTTTTGATTTTGACGATTGTCGGAAATTATCGGTTGTTTATCAAAAAAGATTATTGGAAAAATTTGTGGAATAAATATTATTATTTGATTGTGGGCGTGGGCGGCTTGTTGGTGTTCGGTGCCTTGTCATTGGTAAACGCCGCGTCCCTACCGTTGGCCGCGTATGGTTTATTCAGATTATTTGAAATGGCATTACTCGTTTGGGTGCTTTTGACTTTGGAATTCAGATATTTATACGTTAATTTGGCTTTGATTGGCGCGGCGGTCCTGCAAGTGATTTTGGCTTTATCCCAATGGTTTTTGCAACGCAACGTGATTGTCAGCAAATGGTTGGGGCTGGCCGAGTTGGAAGCATATAAATCCGGCACGGCGGTGATTGAGTATTCCGCTTACGCGCAAACTGAGATGGGGGATGGCGAATTTTGGCATCGTTGGTTGCGCGCTTACGGTTCTTTTCCGCACCCGAACGCATTGGCGGGTTTTTTGGTGATTGCCGTTTTGGTGGCTTTGGGGGTTTATTTGCAAAAATCTTATGGCTGGTTAAAGCTGATTGTTTCCTTGTTGGCCAGTTTTGTGTTTACCGGTTTGTTGCTGACTTTCTCGCGTAGCGGGTGGTTGGCTTTTGCATTTGGATTTGCGGTTTTATGTTTGTTTGTTTTGTTTTTCCGAGCGCGCACCGAAGAGGAAAAAGAACAAAAATCCGATGAGTTATTTGGTATCATCAAATACGTGATGATCATTGTGGCGATTAGCGTGGCTTTTGTGGCGGTTTATCCCAATCATTTTTATACGCGCACGCACATGGAAACTCGTTTGGAGGAAATGTCCTATAAAGATCGTTTGTGGCAGTATAAACACGCCTTAAATATTATTCCCAATCATTTGGTATTGGGAAATGGCATTTACAATTATTCTTTGTATTTACCGGAAAAGATTGTTGATTATAAATTGACTCAACCGGGCGGTACCATCAATGTTGATTATGATAAGTTGGTTGCCAGTGATTTAAACAGTCGCGCGGCCATTGATTATCAACCGGTGCATAATTTGTATTTGTTGGTGTGGGCGGAGTTGGGAATTTTCGGATTTTTGATCTTTTTAGTGATGATTGCTTGGCATCTTGGTTTGTTTGTTTATTACCGCCGAGCGGTTTTAAAAGATAAAATTCTTTTGGTTTACGCTTTGTCTTTTTCCGCTTTGTTAATTACTTCTTTGTTTGATCATTATTGGTGGATGATTTGGTCCAATCAAATTTTGTTCTGGATGATTATCGCTTTGGGGGTAAAACGTTTGCATTATACGTTGGGGAAGGGGGTTGTCTTGAACTCTGATTCGTCTGATGTGCCTGAAAAACTTTGATAGTTTGATTTTTATTTTGGGGTGTATATCTTTTTTGTAGGGGCGAATGGAATACGCCCCTTTCACGTGTTATTTGTAATTCATGATTTGCAATGACGATTGTTATAACAAATTATTCGATGAACGTGTTTACGGCGATTTCTGTGACCATTCTGTCATTCCGAACTTGTTTCGGAATCTGGAATACCAAGAATTAATAAGATTCATTTGAAATGTATAATTTACGCCGACGTCCTAAAAATCTGAATCGTCTCTCCGGTTGCGTGATAAATTCATATGAATTCACCTTTTTCCAGATGCCGAACCAAGTTCGGCATGACAATCTGGGGAGGGGGCGGCGTATTTTCCCAATATTGACTAAACCCCTTTTTTTCTCTAAAATCGTTTTAGCACTCCCATATTGTAAGTGCTAAAAAATTTATTTTTTTCTTTTAAAAATCTAATAATTAAGCGCAAAAATTATGAACATCAAACCGTTGGGAGATCGTATTTTGATCAAGGCTTTAAAAGCCGAAGAAGTTACCGCGTCCGGTTTTGTTTTGCCGGAAAGCGCCGGAAATGATAAAAAAGAGCAGGGTGAAATCGTCGCTTTGGGCGGCGGTGAATTGGTGAGCAAGTCCGGTTTGAAAGTCGGACAAACCATTATTTTTGGCGGTTGGCCCAAGGAAATCAAAGATGATAAGACCAAAGAAATTTTTAAAATTGTAGAATTTGGTGACGTTTTAGCGGTGTTGGAATAGCGAATCGTCATCCTGGGGCTGAGTCCCGTATGTCGGGACGAAGAACCCGGGATCTCGCCTACGGCAGGAATATTTTATTGGAAAAAATATTAATTAATCCTAATAATAAAAAACCTATGGCAAAAATGATTGTTTATACTGAAGAGGCGCGCCGTCAAATTAAATCCGGCGTGGATAAATTGGCGAACGCCGTCAAAGTTACTTTAGGACCGAAGGGCAGAAACGTGGTTTTGGAACGTTCCTATGGTTCTCCGGTGATTACCAAAGACGGTGTGACCGTGGCCAAAGAAATTGAATTGGAAGATAAATTGGAAAATATTGGCGCGCAATTGGTGCGTGAAGTTGCTTCCAAAACCGCCGACGTTGCCGGCGACGGCACGACCACCGCGACTATCTTGGCGCAAAGTTTGGTCACCGAAGGTTTGAAGAACGTCACCGCCGGCGCCAATCCGTTGGCCATTAAGCGCGGTATTGATAAAGGGGTGGAAGCGATTATCAGTGAATTGAAAAAAATCAGCAAACCGGTGTCCACCAAAGAAGAAAAAGCGCAGGTGGCATCAATTTCCGCCAATGATAAAGAAATCGGAAAATTGATTGCCGAAGCGATGGATAAAGTCGGGGAAGAAGCGCCGATTAACGTGGAAGAAGGTCAAAGTTTTGGCATGTCCGTGGAAGTGGTGGAAGGTATGAAATTTGATAATGGTTATGTTTCTCCTTACATGGTGACCAATGCCGAAAAAATGGAAGCGGTTTTGGATAACGTTTCGATTTTGGTGACTGATAAAAAAATCACCTCCATTCAAGAAATTTTGCCGTTGTTGGAGGGTTTGGTGCAATCCGGTCGTAAAGATTTGGTGATTATCGCCGATGAAGTTTCCGGTGAAGCGTTAACCACTTTGGTTTTAAATAAGATTCGTGGGGTTTTCAATGCTGTGGCTATCAAAGCGCCCGGTTTTGGCGATAATAAAAAAGCGATGTTGGAAGATATTGCCGTTTTGACCGGCGCCCACGTTGTTACTGAAGAAGTCGGCATGAAATTGGATCAAACCACTCCGGAAATGTTGGGCTTGGCTCACAAGGTGGTGGTGACCAAAGATCATACCACGATTATTGATGGCAAAGGTGAAACTCAAGAAATCAAAGATCGTGTGGAAATGTTGAAGAAGGGTATTAAAGAAGCGAAGAGTGATTGGGATAAAGATAAATTGAAAGAACGTTTGGCAAAGCTTTCCAGTGGCGTGGCGATTTTGAAAGTCGGTGCCGCCACTGAAGTGGAAATCAAAGAAAAGAAAGATCGTATTGAGGACGCTTTACACGCGACGCGCGCCGCCGTTGAGGAAGGCATTGTCGTCGGTGGGGGCGTGGCTTTGATTCGTTGCTTGAACGTTTTGGATAGTTTGAAAACCGATGATAAAGAAGAAATGATTGGCGTCAATATGTTGCGCCGCGCTTTGGAAGAACCGGCTCGTCAAATCGCCGTGAATGGTGGTAAGGACGGTTCGGTGATTGTGGAAGAAATTAAGAAGTTAAAAGATAATCACGGTTATAATGCCGCCAAAGATGAATTTGAAGATTTGGTCAAATCCGGTGTCATTGATCCGACCAAGGTGACGCGTTCCGCTTTGCAGAACGCCGCGTCGGTCGCGACCATGATTTTAACCACCGAAGCGGTGGTGGCTGATTTGCCAAAGAAAGATGGTGCTTGCTCTTGCGATCACGGCGCTGCCGGCGCCGGCATGGGTGGCATGGGGGGAATGATGTAATTGAAATATTGTTAATTGGTATTTTTGGTAGGGGCGTATTGCATACGCCCCTTTTTGTATATGATTATTTTTTATAATATAATTATAATGTTACATTTCCCGCTATATTCTCGTATCATATATTGTCAGCGATATCGCAAAAGCCAATAAAATTAATTTTATGAATGTCGATCAAGACTTGATTCGTCGTAGTTTAGCCGGAGAAGCGGCCGCTTTTTCTGAGCTTTATTATCGTTATTTGGATAAAATTTATCGTTTTGTGTTTTTCAAAACCATGCACAAAGAAACCGCTGAAGATTTGACCAGCCAGGTTTTCATCAAGGTTTATGAAAAATTAAACACTTTTGATTTGACCCAGTCCTTTCAGCCCTGGATTTACCAAGTGGCGCGCAACACCGTGATTGATTTTTACCGCGCCCGCCACGAACATACCAATTTGGACGATTGTTGGGGCCTGCCCGGTGCGGATGAAAAACAGCAACAAGAACAACGTTGGGATTTGGGCCGCGTTAAAGAATATTTGGAAAAATTGTCAGCCGAGCAACGAGAAATTGTTTTGTTGCGATTGTGGGAAGGTTTGTCTTACCAAGAAATCGCGGATTTGTTGGGGAAGAGTGAGGCTGCTTGCAAAATGTCGTTTTCGCGAGCGATCGCCAAAATCCGCACTGAAGTTTTAATATCTTTGTTATTTATATTATTTACCAACTTAAAATAGAAATTTATGAACGATCAATATAAAGAAATTTTGGCTGAGCTTTATCAGCTGGATTCATCCTTGCGCGAGCATGAGGAAACTTTGAAAAAATTATTGACGGAAATTTTGGAGCATCGTCCGGAAATTAAAGTGGATGAGAATTTTGCCAAAGATTTGCATAGTCAGTTGATGGTAAAGTTTGGGGCAAAGAATTCGCGAATCGGTTTTTTTGCCAAATATTTTGGTGCCGGTGCGATTTTGAAAAAGAGCATTGGCTGGACGGCGTTGGGCAGTGTGTCCGTGGCGGCCTTGGCGATTTTATTTTTCTGGGCGCAGGGTTCAAATTTATCTTGGCCAAGTTTGTTAAACGGACCGGAACGTGAATTGGCTTTCGGTGAAGTAACAGATGATTGGCAATTTGATATGATGTTAGCCGAAGATGAATCATCCCGAATGATGATGAAAACGGCCGCTCCGGCGATGAATATGGCTTATGATGGCGGCGGTGGAATGGCTCAGGAATCTTTGGGCTTAGCGGTGGGCGGTAGTAAAGATATCAACAGTTTCCGAGAAAATATTAAGAATAATTATTTACCGTTGGCCAGTGCTATCACGGCTGAAGGTTTATTTTATGATTATTATTTTGATACTGGAAAAACTCAAGCTTGTGAGAAAACTTTTTGTCCATCTTATAATTATGCCATCAGCAAAGATCCGATTTCCGGTAAGGAAGATTATTATTTGGCAGTGGGTTTAAATTCCAATTTGAAAGCTGAGGATTTTGAACGTAAAAAATTAAATTTAGTGGTGGTGCTGGATGTTTCCGGTTCTATGGGTTCATCCTTTGATCAATATTATTATGATAGTTTTGGAAATCAAAAATTAAATTCTGAATGGAGTGAAGAGGATGCTGGCAAGAGTAAAATGAAAGTGGCTAGTGAATCTTTGGTGGCTATGTTGGATCATTTGAATCCGGATGATCGTTTGGGGATTGTCTTGTTTGATGATCAATCATATTTGGCGAAGCCGTTAAATTATGTGGGACAAACGGACATGGCGGCTTTACGTCAACATATTTTGGATTTACAAGAAATGGGCGGTACCAATATGGAAGCTGGTTTGCAAGAGGGTAGTGCTTTGTTTGATGACGTTGGCGAAGTGAATTTAAATGAATATGAAAATCGCGTTATTTTTCTAACCGATGCCATGCCAAATACCGGTTCCATTGATGAAAATGATTTGTTGTGGCAATTCACGGAAAACGCTGAAAACAATATTTTTACCACTTTCATTGGTATCGGTGTTGATTTCAATAGTGATTTAGTGGAAGCAATTACAAAAGTGAAAGGCGCCAATTATTATTCCGTGCAAAGTTCTTCTCAATTCAAAACTCGTTTAGATGAAGAATTTGAATTTATGGTGACTCCGTTAATCTTTGATCTAAAATTAAATTTGCAGTCGGATAATTTCCAGATTGAAAAAGTTTATGGCTCACCGGAAGCGGATTTAGCCACCGGTGAATTGATGTCGGTTAAAACTTTATTTCCTAGTAAAACTGAAGGTGGAGAAAGCAAAGGCGGCATCGTATTATTAAAGTTGGAAACAACTAATCCACAGGGTGTGATTAAGTTAAGTACGAATTATCAAACGCGCGATGGGAAAACCGATGGACAGATTTTGGATGTGGTGATTGGCGCTCGCACTGGTGAATATTATGAAAATGATGGAATTCGTAAAGCAGTGTTATTGGCACGTTACGTGGATTTAATGCAAAATTGGATTTTGGATGAACGTTCCATTTTGGAATTACCTCAGCCGATGCCATTACCGGTTTATCGGGTGAATTATGAGGATGGTATTAAATGTCCGCCGTTCATTGAATTTTCTCCTTGGGAACAAAGTTCTGTGCCGTTGAGCGTGAATGCGCATTATCAAGAAATGATGACAAAATTCAAAACATATTTTCAAAGCGAATTTTCCGCTTTGGATGATGATACTTTAAAGCAGGATTTGGAAATTTTGAATCGTCTACTTTCCGAAGTGAATAATTTCCCTGATCCGTTATTTCCGATGGATGATTGGTCGGGGAGGTAGGTGGCGCGCCCCTTCCTTGTTTTTCCCCACATTTTGTTTTATGATAATTGTTGAGGATTATTTATTAGTCTTTTATTTTATATGCAATTTCAAACAATTTTACAAAACAAAATTCAGGAATTTGCCGCGAAAATGTCTTTGGAGAGCGGTGGAGAGTTAAGTTTGGATTTAAATCCAGAACATGGCCATTATGCTTTGCCTTTATTCGCTTGGGCTAAACAAGCCGGACAAAGTCCCAATGATTTGTTCGCTCATTTGTACGATTTTATTCAATCGGAAAATTTGCCGTTTTTGGAAAAACTGGAATTCATCAATGGTTTTGCTAATTTTTTCATTAAAGAAGATCGTTGGCAATCGGCGGTAGCGTCGGCGGTTTTGAATCAATCTTATATTGAAGAGGGCGCACACCACGAAAAGGTGATGATTGAATTTTCTTCTCCGAATCCGGGCAAGAGTTTTCATATTGGACATTTACGTAATACTTTAATCGGGCAGGCGGTGGCTAATTTTTATAAAATGCAGGGTTTTCCCATTCGCACCGCTAATTATTTGAATGATACTGGTTTGCATATCGCTAAAATCATTTGGTATTTGCGCAATAAGAATCGTCAGCCGGAAGCGGATTTAGAAAAATGGTTGGCGAAAATCTACGCTGAAATTTATCAATTGATGGAAGCCGATGAACAAGTCAAAAAAGAAATTGATCAAATTTATCAGGAAATTGAAGCCGGCGATAAAGAAATTTGGAATGATTTATTGCAATTGCGTGCCTGGAGTGAATCTTTGTTTAAGGATATTTACGCTGAATTGGGCGTGCAATTTGATGATTGGTCCTATGATAGTCAAATGTTGGAAGCTGGAAAAAATTATGTGCAAGAATTATTGGCTAAGAAAATCGCCAAAATTGATGATGGCGCGGTAATCGTTGATTTAAGCGAAGATAAATTGCCGAACGCTTTGATTTTAAAATCTGATCAAACCGCTTTGTATATCACCAAAGATTTGGCTTTGGCCAAATCGCGTTTTGAAAAATTCAATTTGGATAAATTGATTTACGTGGTGGGTGTCGAGCAGAAATTACATTTTCAACAGATTTTTAAGATTTTGGAAAAAGATGGTTTGGCTCAGGCGAAAAAATGTCAGCATTTATCCTATGAGTTGGTGCAATTGCCTGAAGGAAAAATGGGTTCTCGTTTTGGGAAAGTGGTTTCCTATAGAGATTTGATTGGTGCTGTAAAAGAAGCGGCCGCGACTGAACTGGAGCAGCGGGGTGGAACGGATTTGCAAAATCGCGATCAATTGGCGCAAACCATTGGGCTGGCCGCAATCAAATTGTGGTTGTTAAAATATGATAATCACAAGAAAATATTGTTTGATATTCAGCAGGCTTTGGATTTTAACGGGGATACTGGGCCGTATTTGCTTTACACCAATGCTCGTTTAAATTCTTTGTTCGCTAAGTTAACTGACGATTTTACTGCGGAATTAGCGGAAGTAACGGAAGTGCCTTTACTGCCGGAAGCGTTGGCCGGTGAAATTTATCGTTATTTGGCTAATTTTAATCGGATTTTGGATCAAGCCAGACAGGAAGGTCGTCCCTCCGTTATGGCTAATTATGCTTTGGAATTAGCTAAATTAATCAATAATTATTATCAACAACATTCCATTTTAAAAGAAGAGAGCGCGGAATTGCGTTTTGCGCGAGTGGTTTTGTTGAAATCGGCGCAGCAAGTTTTGTCTGATAGTTTGGGTGTTTTGGGCATTGAATTGGTGGAAAGAATGTAATAAATTGATTTTTTCCAATAATTTAACTAGA
Source organism: Patescibacteria group bacterium (assembly GCA_036769805.1). Classification (GTDB taxonomy): domain Bacteria; phylum Patescibacteriota; class Patescibacteriia; order DYGC01; family DYGC01; genus DYGC01. The sequence goes on along the minus strand of DAIPKK010000016.1, from coordinate 402 downwards.
ATGGGAATACTAGGATAGAGGTATAATTAATCGTATTTGAAAACAATAAATCATAAAAATCACTTTATGTTTGGAGCCAAAAATGAAACAACAAATGATGGCATGATGATGTCTCGTGAATCGTCCGCTTCTCGTGAAGCCGGTACTGTCGTTGGAAAAGCCGTTAAAATTGAAGGGAATTTAATTGCCAAGGAAGATATTCGCGTGGAAGGAATCGTGGAAGGCAAGATTATTACGGAAAAACATTTGTTCGTGGGTGAAGGGGCGGTCATCAACGCTGATATTGAAGCCCAATCCGCTCATATTGCCGGTGATGTGCATGGTAATGTCAAAATCCAAGGTCGATTGGAATTGGCCAATGCCGCCAAAATCAACGGTAATGTTAGGGCAAAAGTGGTTGTA
>DAIPKK010000061.1:0-3147 GCA_036769805.1 Patescibacteria group bacterium | reverse complement strand
GCCTGTCCCCGTGCAGACGGGGAGGCTCTCGCGGGAGGACTCACATTGTTCAAACGCACTCCCTGTGGATAAATCGCGAAAAGTTTATGTTAGTTTTATGTTCAGTATGCTATAATACTCTGTTAAGCGTGACGGGCGGTTATCGTCGGCGTCGCGCGAACTCTTCTTATTGTGCAACAAAAACACTCTCTTTTTTCTAATTTAAACTAAAACAAAAGCATAATATGAAGGTTTTATATTTTGACGATTGTCATTATCTTTACCAAAGCATCAGACAACATTGCCGAGCCAGCGCTTTCGTGGTGGATATTGTGCGCACCGCCCCCCACGCTTATTCCCAATGGAAAACCACCGCCTACGACGTGCTGATCGTGGATTTGCAGGCGGATTATGGTTCCGGTTTGCAGTTTGTGGAAAAAATTCGCGCTGAAAATTTGGAAGTGCCAATTATCGTGACTGCCAAAAACAGTAGTTGGGAAACGAAACTGCGTTTGTTGGAAAATTTCGTGGATGATTATTTGGAAAAACCTTTTGTTTGGGAAGAATTGATGGCTCGCGTGAAGAGCGTGGGGCGCCGTGGCGCGGCGCGGGGGAGTGAGAGCGGCGCTTTTGCTTTGGATTACGGCCCGGTCAAATTGGATGAGAAAAATTTCATGGCCAATATTTATGGGAAAATTGTGGAATTGCGCCAAAAAGAATTTATGATTTTGAAATATCTGATGGACAATTATGATCACATCGTCACTCGGGAGGAATTGTTTTTTAATTTGTGGGACGCCAACGCTGATGTTTTCAGTAATTCTTTGAATGTTCATTTGGCAAAATTGCGCAAAAAAATTAACGGTTTGTCCGTGGAAAAACCGTTGATTAAAACTTTTCGGGGCAAGGGGATTAAACTTTGGTTGCCGGATTTGGCTTTGAGTGAAGCAAGTGGTTAACGGCGATGATAAAGAAAAACAATAAAGCCAAATCATTTTTGAATAATGGCACATCAGCCAAACCGTGCACCAGTAAAACCAAAAGCGCCAAGCCCGCCAGCCACGCTTCATCATTTTTATCGCGCCACCAGGCCGCCACGCTTTTCCATAAGCTTAAAAAGATTAAAGACATAAACGCCAGCATTCCGAAAAATCCCAGCTCGCTCCAAAAGTTCAAGAAAATATTATGCGGATACATGTAAATTTCTACCGGTTGTTCGTAAAGCTTACCGGCGGCGTCAGTGAAAATCAGGACCGGCCAGTGATAAGGCGCAACCGCTGTTTGGTAAGCTCCTAAACCGGCGCCCCATAAAAAATTGTCTTTGATCATGGAGCCGGTTTCCAATAACATTTGGCGACGGATTTGTCCGGAGAAATCATTGAAAGTCAGTTTTTCCATAATTTTCGGCCAGACTTGGGCGTAACTGAAAATTCCGATTGCCAGTACCGCGCCGATGATTCCCAAATAAATTCCTTTTTTACGAGTGATGATAAATAAGCCAACGGCGCCGATAATGGCCACAATGGCCGCTTCGGTTTGCGCCATGTAAATGGTCCAAAGATTAAACAAAGATAATAAAACGATGCCACTGAAAATTATATATTTTTTAGAGAGGATGGCGCGCCACCCAATAAGCCACAGTAAAAGCGTGGCGGGCGCGAGAAATAATCCAATGGCGTTTGGGTAGGGGTAGGGGCCGGTGGCGCGCCAATTGACCGAAGTGCCGGCGGCCATTTCCATGAAAGAATAGCCGTTGATTGCTTGGTTCAGCGCCAAAATATCAATTAGGAGCATTGTCGGCACCAAAAAGGCAATGGCCGCCGGCAAATCCTTTTTTGTCCAATATAAAATCATCAAGCCAAAATAAATCAGCGGTTCCCAGAGGTAAGCACGGGCCAAGCCAAGCGCCGCGATTTTGTCGGTAGGGACGAGGCAGGCGCTGATACTGCTCACAAAAATTATCACTAATAAAATCAGCAATGCTTTGTTTTGTCTGCTGAAATAAGTCAGTCGTTGCCAAAAATCAGCACGAAAGTTTTTATCAGCAATTAAAGAAATCAGCCAGCCAAACAGTAAACCGAAAAAAGCCATTTCCAGCCAAGTGCTTGGTAAGATTCCGCCGATTTTAAAACGAATCAGATAAGCCGGGCTGATGGCCAGCAACGCTCCTAAACTTAAATTCAAACAATATCGTGCCATCACGGCAAAAGCTATGAAAATCAGAATCGCTCCGATCATAATCAACATAAATTTATCGCCAAATTAACATTGTTTTTAAATGCTTGAGTTGTCGCCAGTTGAGAGCTTTCAGCGCCAACAAACAAGCGGTATAAATAATTACTCCTAAAATTATATTGACAAGTAAATGATTTAAATTCAAGGCAAACAAAATCAGTCCCATTAGTGACGCGGCCAGCAGACTCTTTCCGGCCAAACTTAAACTGAGCGAAATTTTGCTAACGCGCAAGACAATCCAATAACTGGCGATGGCGATAATCATCTCCGAGGCAATCGTGATGATACCCGCCGCCCACGCCCCGTAACTTGGAATCAATAAAATATAGCCGCCGAGGGAAAGCAGGGCGGTCGCGGCGTAAATCCACATCATGGTTTTTTGTTGGTTGATGGCGACAATCGTATAACTGGCTAAACCGCCGATAAACAACGCGATAATCGCCCAAATCAATAAGCGTAAAATGTTGGTAGCCGCCATGAATTCCGCGCCGGAAATCCAGTTAATGATTTGCGGAGCGGTGACCATAACCCCGCTGACAATCGGAAAAGCGAAGAGCGCGAACAAATTAAAACTCTGTTGAAAGTAATAAGTGAATTCGGTTTTTTCGCCGCGTTGCCAATGGCGACTGAGAATCGGTAGCACGACGCCCATCAAAAGAGGTGCCATCATGGTTAGAATATCTAAAAATTTATAACTCAAACCGTATAAGCCGACTTCTTCCGGGCTGCGCGTCAGTGACATTACAAAAACGTCGGTGCGCAAATACATCAAGTTGAAAATCACGGACAGGGCCAGAGGCCAAGCGTAAGCGAGAATTTTTTTCTGTTCCGCCTTGTCCCAGCTCAGTTTTAAATGAAAATATTGAAAACCGTTTTTAATCAATAAAATAACATTTAATCCATAACTCACGGCCATGGCTATTAAAATCAAAT
>DAIPKK010000015.1:0-15639 GCA_036769805.1 Patescibacteria group bacterium | reverse complement strand
GGTAATAGTGTAGTCAACCGAAGCGTCTTCTTCCAAAACGCCATTTAAGCTAATCGGTATTTGAACAATAATATCAGCTTCGGTATCGTTGTCGTTGTCGGTATCAAATTGAACGGTAGAAATGTTCCCTTGTAAACTTATTTCTTCAAAAGTTGGATATTCAACTGTGGTAGTATAAGCCGGTGAAAATTGGATTTGATATTGAAGGTAACGATCACCATCGTCCACGCAGCCATTATCCGTTAGATCCGTATCGGAAGCAATGTCGGTACAAGCCGGATTGTCAAAGGTATTGGCATCACTTAAATCGGCGGCGTCACCAGTGCGTACTTTTACGGTGGTGGTGCCCAATCCGTCGGTTGTATAGGCTAAATTGGCCCAGAATTGTGGATTTTCCATGTCAAAAATACTGGAAGTTAAAATATTTGTTTCCTCGTATAATTCAATGTCATCGATGTACATTGATAGTGGATTGGCCATTACTTTGTAAACACCATAGTCTTTAGCTCCGCTGGCATCATCGGCGATGGTGGCTGTTAACCGATACCAATTTGACGAAATGTGTTCATAATTGGTGTCGATTGGTGAACCATCGTAATATAATTGGGCTATTGAGCTGTTGATTGCCTGGTCATTGTAATATACATAAGCTGATAAAATGTAATTCCCGGCTTCACTAACGGTAATATTTTGGTACAGAGTCGTTGATGAATCAAAATCACTGGCTAATTTCGCAGAACCATTACCGGAATAAAAAAGTATATCCGACCATGTAAGATTACTTCCCGGTCCACCACTATAATTCCAATCGGTGACATCAGTATCAAAAGCGGAGTTGACAGTAATATTGGACACGCTGATTTCGCCACTTTGGCTGACATCAACGTAAGGTGAGGCGGCTTTGTATAAATTTCCCAAGTCGGCAGCGGCGACGACCACGTCATTACTTTGCCCGCCACTCCAGTCGGTTTGTGTCCACGTGGTCGGAGCGGCAACGGTGATGTAGGTAATCGCGCTGGTTAAAAAAATAACGCCGGCAATAAAAAATATGCCGAGCGCTTTGTTTTTTCGCCAAAAATTTGTAGTCATAATTCGTTTTTAATTATTTATCTTTTGTTTGTTTTATAAATTAAAAAATTTTATTTATTATAACATAAAAATTATAAACAAAAAACCTCACCGTGCGATGAGATTTTTTAGTGGACCGTAAGGGAGTTGAACCCTTGACCTCTTCCATGCCATGGAAGCGCTCTAGCCAACTGAGCTAACGGCCCGAATAACCAGCAATCGTCATTATAAATAATAACGATATTTTTTGCAAGACCAGTGGACAATGCAGGATTCGAACCTGCGACCTCTGCAATGTGAATGCAGCGCTCTAACCAGCTGAGCTAATTGTCCTTGGGTGGACATACGTGGAGTCGAACCACGGACCTCCACAATGTCAATGTGGCGCTCTAACCAACTGAGCTATATGTCCATTAATCGTTGTATTTTATATAGACAATCGCTTTTACCACACGGCAAGTGTACTCTAAGCAACTGAGCTATATGTCCTTACGTCCCTTTTTTGGATATGTTACTATTATAAACAAATTTAAATTATTTGCAAGAATCGGGGCGCCTGATTTTGCCCTTGTTTTTTGGGGGATTGGCGGCGTTTGGAGAATTGCTAAAAAAAAGTTAAAATAAATAAATCAGTAATTGGCTATAATATGAAAACTTTAAATTTAAGAGTTTTTGAAAAATTTAACGCTTTGCTTGGGAGGAACCGGTATTTGGACGCTTTCGCTCGTATTTGCGCCGAATTTTTGATTTTAATTTTATTCGCTTTTTTCGGTTTTTTGTTGCTTTTGCAAAATTGGCCCGATTATGATGCTTTACTGAAAATCAGCATTTTTTTTGGCGTTTTGTGGGGGATGGGCATGACCATCAATTGGGTAATCGGCAAGATGGTCCGCTCGCCACGTCCCTACATCAGCAACCCGAATTATAAGAGTCTGTTTCGTCCCCTAATGGATAATAAAGCTTTCCCCTCCGACCACGCGATGAGCGCTTTTCTGATTTTTTTCGCTTCCTTATTTTTAGGATTGCCTTTGTGGCCGGTAACTTTGATCTTAGTTTTAGCGATTGTTTTCGGGCGTGTTTACGCCGGTGTCCACTATCCGCGTGATATTATCGGCGGCGCGGCGGTGGCGTTGTTTGTGTCGTTGGGGATTTTGTTTTATCAATTATCGTTTTGAGTGGGCCTGGGTGGACTCGAACCACCGACCCCCACTTTATAAGAGTGGTGCTCTCACCGGCTGAGCTACAGGCCCCGAATTGTTATAATGATAACTGAAAAATCTGAAATGTTCAAACTGTTAATTACGCAAGGCGCGTATTATTTTGTCTTGGCAGCTTTCAATGCTTTCCAGTGGCGAACTCAAAACAATTTGGTTTTGATTCATGCCGAGCACGTGGTAATGGCGATTTAATTTGTAATATAAACCGTGATCGCCGGAGAAATCATAAATGATATGTTTCCATTCTTGATTTTCTTCAATGGAAAAAACCAAAGCTTGAATTTCTTTGACATGTTGTAAAGTATCGTTAACGATTTGTTTGATAAAATGTTGAATGTCAATTTCCGGCGTAATCATTTTTTGGCTGAGCATTGTCACCGCCACCTTGTTTTTGATTTGCAGATTTTTCAAAACCGTTCCCAAGCATTGCAAATACTGGCTGTCGTTTTGGTGGAAAAGTTTATCCATAATCAGCCGATAATCAGCGCCGTAGCGAATCAATTCTTTAACCAAAGGATGATTTTTAAAATTCGTTTCCGAGGAATTATCCAACAATAATTGTGATAATAATAATGAAGAGCTGTTGCGATTCAGTAGGGTCGGACTGATTTCCAAATAAAATTCCAGCAACAAATTGGCAATACTGTTTTCCTGGATTTTCACTAAATTGATGTGTCCATATAGTTCATTGTCCGGATCAATATCAATATTGACGACGGGCGCTTGCTTGAAAAACTTTTGATGTTTGACGTAAAACGAACCGAGCATTTCGGTGCTGGGCGCGTTCAAGTTGATAATCAAATCATAATTGAAAGATTTTTCGCCCAGGATGATATCTTTGGCAGCCAAGTGTTGGTCACTGGTCAGCTGTAGAGTCAGCAAATCTTCGCCGTTCAAGGTTTCAAATTCATATTTTAAACTTTTGAGATTTTTATTTTGCACCTTGATGTTGATTTGGTTGGTATATTCCAACTCAATTTCCGAATAAATCGGCGTGCTGTATGGTAAAAAATCCAATTTTTTAGCAAAAACTTGGTTGTCACTGAAAATATGAGCGGTTTTCTGATGGTTATACAAGAGATATTGTAAGGCCCAAGCCCCCGCCACCACGTTCCGATTATGGGGCAGGAAAATCGCCACGCGCCGCGCTTGGGTGATTTGCTGCCAGATTTGTTGAATCGTGCTCAAAGCCATATTTTTTGGTGTCATTAGCCTGATTTTTAACTTTATGAAATGGATTGGGGATTGTCAATGATTGGAGGCCGTTGTCCTTGCGAGCGAAGCGAAGCAATCTCGTGAATAGTGATTTAACGAGTTTGCTTCGGCACTTCGTGCCTCGCAATGACAATGCAGGTTGGCACGTTTTTGTTTTCGTAAGGACAACGGCCTACCACAGCTACCCACAACTTATCCACACCCCAAACTGGCATTTATTATCTTATTTTAGCCAAAATGTTCCCTGGTTATATCCTTATCCACCGATCTATGGTATGATGGCTTTGTCAGTAGTGAGGGGCCTCAGGTCGAGTCCCAATGGTAAGCGCTACTACAATTAAAAATAAAAAACAAAAGTATGAAACAATTAAAACAAGCCGTTTATAACGAATTGTTCATGAAAGACTACACAAACATTTCCATTTTGGTTTTGTATGCTGTGTCTGTCGGTTTAAATTTAATCGTGGCCGGTGGTTTGGTCTAATAACCTTTTCATCGTCTATTGGGTAAAAACTAAAAATGCGTTTTCTTCTCTTTGAGAGTAAAACGCTTTTTTAGTTTCCGGGAGCTTTCTTGTCTTTTTCGCTACTCACCTTTATAATAAGAAGGTGCTTTTATAATTTTTAAAATAAATATTTATGGAATTGGACAAGATTTATCAGCCTAATTTGTACGAAAAGGATATTTATCAAGAATGGCTTGATTCGCAAGCTTTTAATCCGGATAAATTGCCGTTTGAAACCGAAGAAAGATTTTCCATGATGATGCCACCGCCCAACGCCACCGGTATTTTACACGTTGGACATGCTTCCATGTTGGCGATTGAAGACGTTTTCGCTCGTTATCATCGTTTGTTGGGCAAAAAGACTTTGTGGTTGCCCGGTACTGATCACGCCGCCATCGCCACTCAAACCAAAGTGGAGAAGTTGATTGCCGAAGAAGGTTTGAGCCGTCACGATTTGGGGCGCGAAAAGTTTTTGGATCGGGTGCGCGCTTATGTCGCCGACAGCCAAGACACTATACGAACGCAAATCAAGGCGATGGGTGCCAGTTGTGATTGGAGTCGTGAGGCTTATACTTTTAGCGATGAGTTATCGGCGGCGGTGACGGAAATTTTTGTCAGAATGTATAATGATGGTTTGATTTACCGCGGCCCACGCTTGGTCAATTGGTGTCCGCGTTGCGCGTCTACTCTGGCCGATGATGAAGTGGAATACAAAGAACAATCCGCTAAACTTTATTATTTCAAATATCACAAAGATTTTCCGTTTGTGATTGCCACCACGCGCCCGGAAACCAAGTTGGGTGATACGGCGGTGGCGGTTAATCCCGACGATGAACGTTATCAAGAATATATCGGTAAGGAGTTTGATGTGGATTTTGTGGGCGTGCCTTTGAAATTGAAAATCATTGCCGATGCTTCGGTGGATCCGGCTTTTGGGACCGGCGCTTTGGGCGTGACACCGGCGCATAGTTTGGTTGACTATGAAATGAAAGAAAAAAACAATTTGCGTTTGGTGGAGGTGATTGGTCAGGATGGGAAAATCAAGGACGGTTTTGGTGAATATTCCGGTATGGAAGTGGAAGCGGCACGCGCTTTGATTGTGGAGAAACTGCGTGCCAATGGTTTAATGGAAAAAGAAGATGAAATTCAAAATAATTTATCAGTTTGTTATCGCTGTGGTACGTCCATTGAACCGTTGATTTCTACTCAATGGTTTATTGATGTCAATAAAAAAATCCCTAATCGTGAAAAATCCTTGAAAGAATTATCTTTGGAAGCGGTCAATGGTGGTTTGCATGGTGATAAAAATCAGGAAATCAAGATTTTGCCCGATCGTTTTACCAAGATTTATGATCATTGGATGGAAAATTTGCGCGATTGGTGTATTAGTCGGCAGATTTGGTGGGGGCATCGTATTCCCGTTTATTATTGTGATGCTTGCGGCCAAACGATGGTGGCGGGGGAAGCGCCGAGCGTCTGTGATAAGTGTGGCGGGCGTTTGCGTCAAGATGAAGATACTTTGGACACCTGGTTCAGTTCCGGTTTATGGACTTTTTCACCCTTGGGGTGGCCCAAGCAAACTGAGGATTTGAAAAATTATCATCCGACCGATGTTTTGGAAACCGGTCATGATATTTTGTTCTTCTGGATTGCCAGAATGATTTTGATGACGACCTATGCTTTGGATGAGATTCCTTTTAAAAATGTCTATTTGCATGGTATGGTGCGCGACGGGCAAGGCCGTAAAATGTCCAAATCTTTGGGTAATGGCGTTGATCCTTTGGAAATGATTGAAAAATATGGAGCCGATGCTTTGCGTTTGAGTTTGATTGTCGGTAACGGACCGGGCAGCGATATTCCGATTTCCGAGGAAAAAATCGCGTCTTTCCGTAATTTTGTCAATAAATTGTGGAATATTTCCCGTTTTATTTTGGGAAAAATTGAGAATGTTCATTATGTCGCCGAAGCGCCGACCGCCAAAACTTTGAGCGATCGTTGGATTTTGGGCCGTTTGGCCGAGACCAAGCGAAAGTATTTTGATTTTATGAATCGTTATGAGATCGCTTTGGCCGGTGATGAGTTGATGTCTTTTACTTGGGACGATTTTGCCGATTGGTATTTGGAGATCGCCAAGGTGGAAGGCGATAAAGATGAATTGTTGTTGTATGTTTGGCAGAATATCATTCGTTTGTGGCATCCGTTCTTGCCGTTCGTGACCGAAGTTTTGTGGAAAAATTTAGCCGGTCGTCCATTATTGTTGGTGGATAAATGGGAAAAAGAGAACTTGCCGGAGCTTTCCGCTGAAGATTTAAAAGATTTTGAATTGTTGCGCGAAGCGATTGGCGCCATTCGTAATGTTAAAAATGAATATAAAATCACTGCCAATGATTTGACGGTGCGCTATCAAAGCACAGAGAAAGGCGCTGTTTTAGTGGAGCAGCAAGCGGTAATCAAGCACTTGGCGCGGATTGGTGTTTGGGAGGAGTTGTCCGGCGAGGCCGGTGGCGCGATTGCCAAGATTTTATCCGGAGCGTCTATTTTTGTGTCTTTGCCCAGTGATTTTGATTTGGATAAAGAATTGACTCGCGTTAGAAAGGAAATGTCTGATTTGGAGAATTTGTTGCGTGGTGTGCAGGGAAAACTGGCCAATACTGAGTTCGTGGCTAACGCGCCGGTCGTGGTGGTTGATAAAGAAAAAGCCAAAGCGCAGGATTATACCGAGCGTTTGGAAAAATTGGCCGGAGAATTGGAAAAATTGGAGAGTTTGAGATAGGAGATTGTCTTGAACCGTGATTCGTCAGATTAACCTAGTGTTTCTGTCATTCCGAACTTGTTTCGGAATCTGGAAAGAATAGAAAAATGTGTTCTCTGTTTGTTAATGTCGGGAACGGGATTTTTTTTATATAAAAATTGTCGGCGGAGAAATAATTGTTAATTTATTTCTTATTATTTCTGCTTGGCGGGATGCCGAAACAAGTTCGGCATGACAATGTGAGCGCTATTTTATGTTTGTCATATCGTGTAGTAATAAAAACGCCCCATTTATCGGGGTGTTTTTTAGCTTTTCTATATTTGTTGCGGCGGTACCGGTGGTTTCATTCCAATTTGCACAGGATGTCTTGGTTCCTGTGTGGTTTCCGATGGTGCTTGGTACATTACTGGGTGGGCAGCTGGTTTGGGTAAAGTATCATCAATCTTTGCTTTTGTTGTTTTATCAGTATAACCGGCCGGAATCTCCGGATTGCCTTCCTTTGGGACTATCACCGGCGCTTTCTGACCGGGGAGAGTTTTTTCTTGTGTTGGGGGAATGTAACGAACCTTTTTATCGCCGACTGGTGGTTGATAAAATGCCGGTGCTTCCGGTGATCTTGGTGGTCGCAAAGAACGTCCTTCCATGCCGGCCATTCCCGCTGGTTGCCCGGTGGTTTTTTCTGTCTCTTGCTTGATTGGAGGGGTATTAAAGGTTTCCAGGGATGATGATTTTTTTTCCACTGCTGCTTTTGCGTCTTCCAAATCTTTTGGATTCCACTGAAATCCCATCATAGTTTTTCCCGGTGAGTAAACCATATTTTTAATTTTAATTAATCATGCTTTTATTATAACAAATTTCCTTTAAAAATACAGGGCGCGGCGGTTTGTCGCGCTTTTATTTTTGTGCTAAAATATTGATAACTGAGCGAAGCCTTTTTTATTAATAAAAACAAAATCAAATATGAACTGGCGTGAACTGATTAGCACCAATATCATTACTCATTTGGGTTTGCATAATATTGAGGAAAAAAAGCGTTTGCAATTGTTGGCGGAAATCGCCGATTTGTTGCAAAAACAAATCATGGTTCGTCTGATTGAATTTTTGAGTGACGAAGAAATTCGTGAATTTTTTCATTTGTTGGAACACAATGAAGATAAAGAATTATCCAAATTTTTGGATGAGAAAGTGCCCAATTTGGAAGAGATTGTTTATCAGGAAGTGGGTAAATTGAAACAGGACATGGCGGCCGTTTTAAGTTAGTTTTTTATTTTAAATTATGAATGAACGTTTGATAATCAATAAACCTAAGCAAGGCGAGCAATTGCCGGTTTTAACGACCGAGCAAATTAAAGAGTTGTCAGCGGTGCTAAATGCGATGTTTATTCTTTTGCAGAAAAAAATGTTAGTCGTATATGGTCCGAATAGCAAGGAGGTTAAATCTTTAGAGACATTGTCTGACGCTCTGTTGGCGAGGAATTTTGAAACTGTTAATGATTTGGAATTACAATATAAATTTGTCAGAAGTTTAATGTCATCGGAAGCTAGGAATGGCTTGGATTTGCAATATAAATTGCTAAAAAATCCGACGAAATCTCTAACCGATGAAGACTTGGCATTGCAAAATAAATTGGTGGAAGTTTTGCAGCATTCCGGTTCGGAAGCTTTTTCCTTTTTTGTGAAACATTTTTTGGCTGAGGGAAAGAATAACGATCGTGAGCGTTTGGGTACTTATGTGGAGGCGCATAAGGCACCTGAAGTTGTCATTCCCGAATTTGAAGTTTTTAATGTTACCGATGAAAGTAAGACTGAGGCAGGTTCTTTTGAGTTAAAAACCGATGTTGATTATCAAGTGAAGTCCGAAGATAAAGTTTTGGTGGAAGAGGGAGCGGTGATTTTGCCGACTATTCCGCCGGAAATTCTTTTGAAAAACGAACAATTGAAATATGAAAATCAGTTGACTGCTTTGCGTGAAGGTTTGTTGGAAAAACAAACAAAATTGGCGCACTTTGGAACCTTAAAAACTTTATTTAAAAAGAAAGAAAAACAAGCTTTGGAAGCGGCGATTAAGGCTGATCAAGAAAAGATTGAGAAATTGCAGCAGGAAAAATTGATTCAGGGTATTCATTCATTTTGCGCCGGGCGTAGCGTTGCTTTGGAAAATCGTGTTAAACAACAGCAGGAAGAAGAACAAAAACATTTTGCCGGAAAATTATATGCTTTTTATGAAAAATATTTCATGAAGAAAGTGTTGCCGGAAAAGATGCGTGAGAAATTAGAGAAACAAGGATTTTTAGGGAGACTACTGGCGAACGGTTGCACCATGAACGCCGCCTTGAGTTTGTCTTTGTTTGGCGGTGGTTTGGCAATCGGTGGCGCGAGCATTGTTGGTGCGGGAATTTTATCCGGGCGTCGTCTTTTGAGTGGCGCAGCCAGCGGCGTTGGTAGCTATAATATAATGAAACTCGGTAGCGATGCTTGGGCCAAGTCGCATGGTTGGAATAAAGAATTAACTGACGCGGAACTGGATAATTTATCCGCTGATAATTTGATTAATTATTTGGCACATTACGAAGCACGCGTCGCACTCAATGGTCAAACCGTGAATGGTGATGCTTATTATCGAAAAATGACTAAAACTTTGGAAGCAAAAATAGGTCAAGCGCGCGTGGAAAGAAAATTTGATGATAAAGCATGGTCAGAATATGTTTTAAAACAAGAAAGATTGTTGGATGAAACCTTGCAAGCCGCGCTGGCTCAAAAAGTCAAAGAAAAATTTCGTTTGAAATATTACGCAACCGCGGTTGGTGTGTTTGTTGGTTCGGGAATGTTGCAAAAAACTTTGGGGTATTTGTTTAGTGATAAAACCCCGAACGCCCCCGCCACCCACGCGCCTACTGATGGCACGTTACTTGCTGAGCAGACCACGAACGCTCCTGATGTTTTACCGACTTTTGAAGAAACAATGGATTTGAGCAGCGAAACATCAGTGGATTATTCTTTGATTCCGGAGTTGGCAGAGCAACCTACTCAAGCGGGAGAAATTTTGGTGGCCGATCAAAGTTTGGCGCCGGTGGAAGAAGTTTTAACGCCGGTGACGGAAAGAACCGCCGAGATGCTGAAAGAATCATTTGTTCAAAATCATCCTTTAATTGAAAAAGTTGGCGGAGCGGTGGAAATTGTTAATGGAAAAACTCAAGTGGTTTTTGATATCAGTGTTGGCGGGGATTTTGAATTAAAACAACAAGCCTTGCGTCGCGTGATGATGGATGTTTTTCCGATACAAGAAGTTTTGGATAAAGACGGTTTGAGCGCTTTGGATATCGGTCGCATTGAAAGTAATGTCGCGACCTTTACAAAATTATTGGAGGGTAAATCTTTTCATGGTTTTAATCCCGATGTTTTAAAAGACGTGATGCATTTTGAAGGCAAGCAATTGATAATTACCGATTATGAAAAATTGGCCAAACTTTCCGAGCAGGTTTTAGCCGAGAGTAAAAATTGGGTGCCGGATATGAGCAGCGGTTTTGTGCGTGTCGGTCAAAATACCGGCAATCACCTGTGGGAGTCAATGTTGAATGCAAAAATGGCAAATATTAAAACTTAAATATAAATTTTATGGCTAAAAATAAGAACGGCGGAGGGCGCGGGCGTGAACCCGGACCCGGACCGATTGATCCAAAGTTGGCTGACGCTTTGCGATACGCGCGTCGGCGGGCGGAGCGGGGAGCGTTTCCGGCGGTGACAGAAAAATCCGATGAGGAATTTGGTGCTAAAGTGCAGCAGTCCGGTAAAGGGCCGGAATCTTTTGAAGACAAATTGGCCGCTAAGCGTGCGGCTTTAGGTTTGGCACCGGTTAACTTGGACGATATTGCCGCTAAACAACAAGCGGAAATGAAAGCAAAGGCTGAGCGTAAACGCCCGGTTAAACCGGAAAATATTTTGCCGGCCGATCCCGAAGTTTCTATTATCCCGGAAGTGCCGACATTTCAAAAAGTTTTAGAAGATCTTGAAAATAAAGAACGAATTCCGGTGGCCGAGAATTTTGCCAATCAGTTGATTGAGGAATTTGCATTGAATGATGAATTGGCGGAATTATTGCGTCATCACTTGGATAAAATGGGGGATTTAGCGACGGAGCAAAAAAAAGCTTTTCACTCAATTTTAGAATGTTTCAAGAAATATGTAGAGAAAGATTTTTTGCCGGAGGATTGGCAAAAACGGACAATTTTGTCTTTTATGTTAATTTTTGTGAAAGATCATGGTTACAAATTTAATGATTCGGAAATCAATTTGGTGACAATGTTGCGTATTAATGATTTGTCTTTGGATGAGGAATTAAATCGTCGTCACGCCGACCGTCAACGTTTGGAAGAGCAGGCACGTGAGCGAGATGCAGACCGATTAGAAAAATTGTTAACTGAAAGTAATGAGCCGGAAAAATCATCAGTAAAAATTGAAGAACCGGAAACCCCATCTGTGGAATTGCCGGTAGATTTGTTACCATTATCTTCACCGGAAGATATTTTAGAGAAGGCAGGTGATGGGGATGAGGAACTGACTCCGGAAGTTGTTTTTAAAGATATTTTATCTGATGAATCTGAACATAAATTGCCGGATCATTATATGGTCGGTGGGGTTTTGGAAATCCCGCCGGTGGAAATGCCAAGCGAAAAAGAAAGCAAAATTGAAGAAGCTGAGTTTGTAGAAAAAGAAAGTCCTTCCGGTACTGAAAAATTATCGGAAATCGCTCCCAAATTGGCTCGGGAGTATCAACATTACGCCGAGCAGGTGGAGAACTTGGAGGTGGAAATCGCCACTTTGGAGGATCGAAATCGCGCTATCAACGCTTGGTCTGAGAAGCAAAATCCCGATTGGCATAATCAAGATGATAAATTAAAAGAATATGGAGATTTGTGCCGTGAATATACTTTAAACATTCAGAAATTGCGTGATTTGGATATCAAAATTTCACGCGCCAAAGTTTTATTTACCGGTGCCCAAGCCAAGGCTGGTGCTTTGTTGAACGCCCAAGCCCTGGGTTTGCCGTTGACGGAATTGGCGACGCGCTATGAGAATGAGGCGGAAGATATTAAGGCTGACTTGAAGAGCGTGAAAGTCGTTTTAGCAAATGGTAAAATAACTGAAGCCAAGATTGTCGCAACCGAAGGAAAATCCTTTGGCGGTTTAAGAGTTGAGGATAAAGATTTGGATGGGGCGATGAGTGATTATGTGCAGGCGCAGCGTCATTTTATTAAAGGCGGCGTAAAAGAAATTTCTCCGGAAGACAATAAAGAAATTGATAAAGTTTTGCGTTTGGATTATTTAAGTCAGTATGTTGATTATAGTTCTTTATTGGATGAATCAGGCGAGACGGAATTTGCCAAGCACTTGGATCAAAAATATTTTGAAATTCAGCAACGAATCGCCAATCGTTATAAGATTTTGTTGCCGACGCGTAAAGCCAATATTCCTTTATATTTTGAAGGCAATCAGGCGAGAATCCCGGTGGATTATTTGCGTCAATTGTATTTGTATAATCGTCAAAACAGTCCGGAATTAAAGAAAAAACTTGACGAAGCGCAGTTGCCGGAAGCGATCGCTTTAGTGTGGACGGAGGCGGTGTTGTTGGGGCAAGTGATGCGAGATTCCACCATTACTTTAGCGCAGTTATCCGGTATTAAGTATCGTTTAAATGCGATTTTAACCACTCATGAAAAATTAAAAAACACTTGGATTCCCATTAAAGACAAGGAGGCGGCCGCGAAAATTTATCCTTATTTGAAAGTGGAAAAGGGTTGGTACCAGCTTTTACCGGAGGCCGAAATCAAAGAAAAAATGACCGGGGAAAATTTGTCCGGTGGAATTTTTGAATATCAAGAAAAATATTTTGATAAGAATTTTGCGATTGAGCATGTTGGGGGAGAGTCTTATGGTTTGCAACAACTGGAAAAACAAGAAGCGGTGAAGCGTGCGTTTATGGATAAATTGAAAGCGGAAATTTTCGACATCAAAGGCATTTCCGAAGAAGAAAAACAAAATTGGTTGGATGTTTTGGATTATCAAATTTATGAGATGATAAAATTTGTTGATACGCCGGACATGGAATCAATTACGGAATTATTGACCGTGCGTCGCGATCAATACATTTTGACCGGTAAAGAATCGGCTGATGAAAAACAAACAAAGGTTTCTTGGTATCAATTTTATGATGGTTTGGTAAAATTGGCCGATAAAATTTCTTAAATTACTGCTGTCTTGAAATAAAAAATTTCCCCAAACGGGGAAATTTTTTTATGCGAAAGATTTGATTATTTTACTTGTTCCACCAAAGCCTTGAAAACAGCTGGGTGTTTATCGCCCAAGTTGGATAAAACTTTGCGATCCAATAAAATGTTATGTTTTTTCAAATTTCCAATGAATTGGCTGTAGCTCATGGCAAACGGCAACAAAGCCGCATTGATTCTCACTTGCCACAATTGGCGGAAATTGCGCTTTTTGGCGCGTCGATCGCGGAAAGAATGTTCATCAGCTTTCAAGATCGCGGTTTTCGCTTGTCGGATTAAATTCTTGCGGCCATATTTAAAACCTTTTACCAGTTTTAAGATACCTTTGCGTCGCTTGTTATGCATCACGCCTCGTTTGACTCTGGACATAATTTTCTATTCTTTAAAGGATTATTATTTAATTAACGCTTTGATGTTGTTCACCAACTTCTTGTTATTCAACTGTTGGTCGCGACGTTTGTTGCGTCCGGTGTTGCCGCATTCACGAGAGTTGAAATGATCTTGTCCGCAGGTTTTCTTCATCAATTTGCCACTTTTGGTGACCTTGAATCTCTTCGCTAAAGCTTTGTGTGTTTTCATACAAATTAAATTTATCTTTATAAAATTAAAAACAAAAAATAAAATTTTTTGAAACCGGGCCCGTTAGGACTTTACCCCGATGATGGCGGTAATTAGTCTTCCCAGTCGTTGGGGGGCTTGTTCCACATTTATATTAATGTTTTCTTGGATTTTGTCAATATAGCTTTTAATCACTTCCATCGCTTGTTCTCCGTGTTGCGCTTCGCGGCCACGCAACAAAATGTCCAATTTCACTTTGTGTCCTTTTTCAAGGAATTTTAGGCCTTGTTTAACCTTGGTATTAAGGTCGTTTTCATCAATACGTGGGGATAAACGCATGCCTTTGGTTTCCACTTTTTTGATTGATTGTTTTTGCTTGATCATCAATTTCTTTTGTTGATAACGGAAACTGTCATAATTGATCAATTTAACCACCGGCGGATTGGCCAACGGTGATACTTCCACCAAATCCAATTCTTCAGCCTCAGCCATTTTCAGGGCTTTTTCAATACTCATTACTTCGTTAATGTCATTTTCCGGGTCAATAAAACGAACCTCCGGAACGGTGATTTCTTCGTTTTTTCTTAAAGATTTGATTTCAATCGCGGGCGCGCTTGGTTTGCGTCGAGATTTCTTCATTGGTGAAAATTCATTAAAAATTAGATAAGAGTGGAGATGGGGAGAGTTGAACTCCCGTCTGGCAAGGATATTCACAAAGCACTACATTCATGTTTTGTTTCCATTAATCAATTTAAGTCAGAAACAAACAAAGAGCTTAAAGTGATGATCTGTTAGGTTTTCGACTGAATTTTTACAAACCGGTTAAATTCAGCTTATCCCGGTAATATGACACCAGAGCTCCCCGCACGGGTATTGAAGAGTTGATGCTGTAGGTTAATATTTAAGCTACAGAAGGAACCAAGGACAAAGAAGCAAAAGCTTGTTTGACATTGGAGAAAATGTTTTTAGCATTTATTGTTGCGCTCGTTATTTAGCGAGGCTGAGCTCCTCGGAATGCGCTTGGCAAATATCGGATCTTACCATCGAAACCCGACATCCCCTAAAATCGCTTTTTTAATTGGCGACTTAGGTCTCTCTTGATATCTCTCTCCTTAAGGTATTCTTTTTTCTCAAAAAGCTTCTTGCCTTTGGCTAAGGCAATTTCCACCTTAATTTGATTGCCCTTATTATATACTTTCAGGGGGATGGCTGTCAATCCTTTTTCTTGCATTTTTCCAATAATTTTATTGATTTCCGAGCGGTGCAAAAGCAATTTTCGGCTGCGTGTTGGATCGTAATCGGCCAATTGTTCGGGAGAGGCTTTTTTGTAAGCGGGAATATGAGCGTTAAACAGATAAACTTCCGGTTTTTTGCCATTTTTTACGCTAATATAAGCATTATTTAGGTCAATCTGACCCAGTCTGATGGATTTTGCTTCCATGCCCAATAAAAGCACGCCACATTCCCAGGTATCCAAAATTTGGTACTCAAAATGCGCTTTATTGTTCTTAATCTGAAAATTTTTGTGAAAATTCAAGTCTTTCTTGCTCATAACGATTTGTCATTTGGCGCCAAATCCCATATAATAAAGTTATAAATAATGACCGGCGCTTTTTATGAATGATAGCAATAAAAGTCTTAATAATCAACGGTTTGACTTGCATATTCCGGTGAGCACCATTTTGAAGATACTTTTGGCCATCGCCGCCATTTGGTTTGTTTTTCAGGTGCGAAATATTTTGTTTTTGTTGTTTATCGCTTTGTTAGTGGCTTCTTTGGTTAATAACGGCGTGATTTATTTGCAAAAATATATTAAATATCGAACATTAGCGGTGGTTTTATTGTATGGCTTGTTTATTGCCGTGGTGATTTTGATTCTTGTCGGTTTGATTCCGTTGTTGATTACGCAAATCGGGGAATTGCATCGTTCGTGGCCGGAGCATAGTGCGCGCTTGCTGTCGGTGTTCCCGGATGCATGGCAAGCAACCTTGTCCGATTGGTTTGCTTTGAGCAATGTCGATTGGCAAGCGACGGTTGGTA
>DAIPKK010000014.1:0-15814 GCA_036769805.1 Patescibacteria group bacterium | reverse complement strand
ACAAATTCTCCTTTCTGCCGAAAAACGAGCCTGCCCCGGCGAAGGCCGGGGGTGTTTTTTGGTGCCACCTTTTGTACAGACAAAAGGTGGCGAAAGAGTTTATACCTGCATTGAATAAACATGCGAATAACCGGCTGGATTCATGGTGATGCCGTAAAGAATTTGGGCGGATTGCATAATCACTTTATTGTGTGTAATTAGCACAATTTGGGTCAGTTTATTGACGTCCGTCAGGATGTCTGCCAGTTGTTGCGAGTTTAGTTCGTCCAAAGCGGCGTCAATTTCATCCAAAACCACGAACGGTGTTTTTTGGGTGTGGACAATCGCCAAAATTAGGGCGGTAGAGATTAGAGTCTTTTCGCCGCCGGAAAACAAATTTAAATGTTTGATTTTCTTGCCCGGGATGAAAGATTCAATATCAACGGAGATCTCATTGTCATTGATCGCTCCCTGGAGGGATGCCTTGCCTCCTTTAAACAGAGTTTGGAAATAATCGTTAAAGGTTCCGGAAATTAATTTGATTTTATCGGTAAATTCGCTGTGAATAAGCTTTTTAAGCTCGCTGTTGATCGCTTCCAGGTTTTGCGCGCTGTTCACTAGATCGCTTTGCTCGCGATTAAGATTTTCATAGCGCTCTTTTAACGTGTTGTATTCATTAATGATATTGTCATCAATTTCGCCGATGGCCATTAATCGACCTTCACACTTGGCGATTTCGCGATTGATTTTTTCTTCATCTAAGTTTTGGTCAAAATCTTTCAAGTCTTCCTCTGTTAATTTGTTCATTGTTTCTTGATCTTTTGCCAGATTGAATTCTTGTTGTTTGAGATTTTCCAAAATATGTTGAGCGCGCATTAAATCATCTTGTTGTCGTTGGCAGTTTTTTTGTTGTTCTTGAAAGTGTTGTTGTGCTTTCAGATATTGTTCATTCATTTCTTTGGCATCGTTTTCCATTTTTTTCAATTTGTCATTGATTGCTAAAATTGCCTCGCGCAAACCGTCATTGTCATGGTTTTTATTTTTTCCTTGAAGGTTTTGATAGTATTTTTCTTCCAATTCCAATTTGTTGATTTGCAATTTAAGTTGGGTGCTTTCTTGTTGCGCCAAGTGTAATTTTTTGACGATATCTTTAGATAAAAACTTGAAAACTTTGTAGCCTCCTTTAATGATACCGCTGGCTTCAAAAATTTCCCCCTGCATGGTAACAATGCGAATCGGGTAGTGTTGTGAGATTTCTTTGGCAATTTCAATTTCCGGGCTGAGCACAGTGTTACCCAGCAAAAATTGGAATAAGTCATTATATTGTTCGTCGTATTGCAAGTATTCCAATAGCGGTCGGCATTCGTCGTATTGTTCAGTGATTTCTTGAATTTCTTTTTTATCCGGTCGGCCCTGGATTTTGTTTAAAGGATAGAGATGAAGCGTGCCCAGTCTTTTTTCTTTGATGTTTTTAATGATTTCCACGGCCACATTGTCATTGCTGACCGCCAACCCATTCAGGGTCGCGCCCAATACCGCTTCTACTGCGAGTAAATATTTTTCATCGCAGGTAAATAGATTTTTAATAAACCCAAGAATTTCTTTGTTTTCTCGTTGTTTGTCGTTGATATATTTTTCCACTTCGCCGGGAATATATTCTTGCAGGTTAATGTCTTTGTATTGATTGAGTAATTTATTCTTGTCATTTAAATCATTTTTCGCGGCCAATAACGCATCTTTGGTGGCAATCAATTTTTCTTCCAAATCCGGAATCAAGCTGATATTTTGATCATTTAATTGATTGTATAAATTTTGCTTTTCACCCAACAGTTTTTGGTATTCCTGATTGAGTTGTAAAAATTGTTGATTGCTTAAAATTTCCGTTAACTGATCCAATTTTTTTTGTTCTTCCGCCGCACTGTTTTGCAGTTCGTCCACTTTTTGAAGGTAAAAGCTTAAATCGGCTTGGACTTTTTCATAGGCGCTTTTCCAGTCATGGTATTTTTTTAAAGTGCTTTGTGTTTGGAAATATTTTAACTTTTCTTCCACCGCTTGGCGTTGTTGCAATCGTTTAACATCTTTTTCCATCCATTCCAAACGGGGCAGCATTTCATTGATTAAATTGTTGAGATATTGCGCTTGCTCGGTATTCTTTTGCAGTTGTTTTTGGCTGTTTTCCAGTTGCATTTGCGGTGCTTTAACACCGGTGGCATCGGCGAAGAAATTTTGTAAATCTTCTTTATTAAAATTCAACAATTGATGGATTGATCCTTGGGAAATAATGGAAAAGCTTTTTTGTCCGATTTTGGCTTGGCTTAACAGATAATTTAAATCACTGACTTTGATCGGGTTTTTATTTAGACGGTATTCGCCTTCGCCTTGACGGTAAAATCTTCGGTTTATTTCAATATTGTTGTAATCCAAAGGAAAACGTTTTGATTCGTTATTTAAACGTAAGGATACTTCCGCGTAGTTGCTGCTTTTTACTTTTGGGGAGGAAA
Organism: Patescibacteria group bacterium; assembly: GCA_036769805.1. Taxonomy (GTDB): domain Bacteria; phylum Patescibacteriota; class Patescibacteriia; order DYGC01; family DYGC01; genus DYGC01. The sequence continues at coordinate 13,334 of DAIPKK010000014.1, read as the reverse complement.
ATAAGATGTCTTGGCTTTGTTGGCTACGAATGCTTTTGCTGCTTTGTTCTCCCAATACCCACTTTAAGGCATCAATAATATTGGATTTTCCCGAGCCGTTTGGCCCGACAATCGCCGTGATAGTGTTTGGTAAAAAATCAAAAGAGGAGGGTTTGGCAAATGATTTGAAGCCATTTATTTCTAATTTTTCCAAATACATAAAAATACGAAAATTTATTTAACATTTTTTGGTAAAGCTATTATAACATATATATATTTTTTTGACATGGCAAGTTATTGATATGATTTTTAAAGAATAGAACAAAAAAGTAGAACAAGAATTGTCAGTCCAAAAGTGGAGTGTTATACTGGTTTTGAATCGAGGAAAAAGAATTCTGATTTCCTCGGCTTCAAACAGAGAATTTGTGGTTCACTGATATTTCCGCGCCAAACTCGTCACCGTTTTGTCGCTAAAGCGAGCAAAACGGTTGACTCAAACAAGTGTCGCGGATTCCGACTGGCGTCGGAACCATATCAGTTCACCTACAAATTCTGGCTTCCTTTCAGCCAAAGGAAATCAAAATTCTTTTTCCTCGATTTATTAATAATAAAGATATATGAATGGAAAGGGGAAGTGTAAAATCTGTGGATAAATCAACAAAAGTTTACGCTAGATTTATAATGAGTATGCTATAATAAATAAAAAATTAAATGCAAACATTATGGTAAAAGACAAAAAGGTAGAAGTTGGCAAAGATGGAAAAGAAACCAAAGCCGTTGATCCGAAGAGTAACGCGATTCAGGAGGCCTTGAGCCAAATTAAGCAACGTTTCGGAGAAGGTTCAATCATGCGTTTGGGGGAACACGGTCAAAACATTGAAACCATTACCACCGGTTCTTTATCGTTGGATTTGGCTTTGGGAACAGGTGTGCCCAAAGGACGTATCATTGAAATTTATGGACCGGAATCTTCCGGTAAAACCACTTTGGCTTTGCATGTCATCGCTGAAGTGCAAAAAGCCGGTGGGACCGCCGCTTTCATTGACGCGGAACATGCTTTGGATCCGGAATACGCTAAAAAGATTGGGGTTAAAACCGAAGATTTGTTGATTTCTCAACCGGACTTTGGCGAACAAGCTTTGGAAATCTTGGAAACCTTGGTTCGTTCCAGCGCGGTGGACGTGGTGGTTGTGGACTCGGTGGCAGCCTTAACTCCAAAAGCGGAAATTGAAGGCGAGATGGGTGATTCTCACATGGGTTTACAAGCTCGTTTGATGAGTCAAGCTTTGCGTAAATTAACGGCTTTAATCAGCAAGACCAATACGATTGTGATTTTCATCAATCAGTTGCGTATGAAAATCGGTATTATGTTTGGGAATCCGGAAACCACGACCGGTGGTAATGCCTTGAAGTTTTATGCTTCGGTGCGCGTGGAAATTCGTAAGAGCGCCCAGATTAAGCAAGGTGAAAATATTATCGGTAATCAAGTGAAGGTGAAAGTGGTGAAGAACAAAGTTGCGCCGCCTTTCAAACAAACCGAATTTGATATTATGTATAATGAAGGTATTTCTGTGCCCGGTGATGTTTTGGATACCGGTGTCACGACCGGCATTATTGAGAAAAATGGCAATACTTACAAATATGGTGAAGTTCGTTTGGGCGTGGGGCGTGAAGCGGCTAAGCAATTCTTAAAAGATGATCAGAAAGTTTTGAAGGAAATCAAAAAAGCTGTGATGGCGAAGGTTAAAGGACAATCATAAAAATAAAAAAATCCCCCGGGTGGGGGATTTTTTTTATACGGTAATTTCTTTTTTATCGGAATTTTCTTTGGTGTTTATTTCTTTTTTGTCAGTATTTATCGTTAAAAACCACGCTCCCAGCGCGGTCGCGATTGGCATGGAAAGTGCCACGCCCAAACTGCCGGTAAGGGTGCGAATGATTTCCGTGGCCATCGGTTCATGATTGAGAATTTGTCCGAGTGATGAAAAGGCGTCTTGCCCACTGGTGAAAAGTAACAATAACGGTAGGGACGCTCCGGCGTAAGTTAAAAACAAAGTATTGATGATCGCGCTTAAATGGGTGTTACCCACTTCGTAGGCGGAGAGAAAAACTTTTTTTGCCGGTAGCTTTGGATTGGCGATTTTGATTTGGCGTACCGCTTCCAGTTGTCCGATAATCACGTCGTCCAAAACACCAATCGCGCCGATAATAATACCGGCTAGCAATAATCCGGAAAATTGGATTTGCGTGTCAGTGGTACCCAGTAAAAACGAGGTTTCTTCTTGCGCCATACCGGAAATTTTTCCCCAAACCACGAAAATCCAGGATAGCAATAAGGTGACACTTAAGGAACAAACAACACTGAGCATTGCCAGATGAGATTTTTTATTCCAGCCTTCCGTGAAATAAATGATAATCGCGAGAATCGCGCCGGCCCCGAGCAGCGCGATGAAGATCGGATTGTCCCCGGCCAATAAGCGGGGCAGGATGAATTTCAAAATAATGATAAAGCTGACAATCAAGCTGAGCAGGGCTTTGACGCCTTTTTGTTTGCCGATGACAATCACGCCAACCGCGAAAATAAAAGCTAACCAGTATAAAGAATTGCGTCGCAGATAATCCATAATGAAAAAGATTTCATTGCCTTCATTGTCGGAGCTGATTTGCACTTGGACTTTATCACCAACGTGGTAGCGGTTTGTTCCCGGCATATCATAATCCTGAATACCTTCGGAAAGGATGGTTTCACCTTTTCGTTCACCACTCAAAATTTGCAATTCCAAATTTTGTTGAATCGCTTCGCTCCCGTTTTCTCGAGTAATGGTTTTTTCTTCAATAATTTTTGTCACTTTGGCGTCATAAACGGCGGCGCTGTCAGCGGCGTTCCCCGCGCCCGCCACGCCACTCCCGAGGAAAAACGCGATTACCGCCAGCAAGCTTATGGTGAGATATTTTTTCATATTAAATCATTATTGTTTTTTTTATTATAACCGAGCTTTTGGAATTTGCCAAAAATCTTTATAAAATGATAAGATTGGAATAATAAAAAAATAAGAATTTCTTATGCGTTTATTTAATAGTTTGAGCAGAAAAAAAGAAGATTTTGTGCCGTTGAAGCCGGGGGCGGTGGGCATTTACGCTTGCGGACCGACGGTTTATCATTACGCGCATATTGGGAATTTGCGTTCCTATATTTTTGAAGATATTTTACATCGTGTTTTGGAAATGAACGCTTATCAAGTTAAACACGTGGTTAATTTAACCGATGTCGGTCATCTGACTGATGACGGCGATGCCGGTGAAGATAAAATGGAAAAAGCCAAACGACGTGAAGGCAAGAACAGTTGGCAAATCGCCGAATATTATATTGATGAATTTCAAAAGGATTGGCGCTCTTTGAATTTGCGGGAGCCGTTTGCTTGGCCGCGCGCCACCGCTTATATTGATGAACAAATTGATATTGTGAAAATTTTGGAAAAGAAAGGCTACGCTTATAAAACTTCCGATGGGATTTATTTTGATACTTCCAAAATTAAAGATTATGGAAAAATCGCGATGTTGGATGTGGAAAATTTGCAGGCCGGAGCGCGCGTGGAAATCAATCCGGAAAAGAAAAACAAAACCGATTTCGCTTTGTGGAAGTTTTCTCCCAAGGATTCCAAGCGTGATATGGAATGGGATAGTCCCTGGGGCGTGGGTTTTCCCGGTTGGCACACTGAATGTTTAGCCATGTCTTTGCATTTGTTAAACGGTCATAAAGATTATGAGCATAGTGAGAAATTTGATATTCATTGCGGTGGCGTTGATCATTTGCCGGTGCATCATACCAACGAAATCGCTCAGTCTGAAGGGCTCGCCGGTCATAAGTTGGCCGAGTATTGGTTGCATAATGAGTTCGTGGTTTTGCCCGGTGACGCCAAGATGTCAAAGTCCGCCGGTAATTTTTTGACTTTAAGTTCTTTAAAGGAAATGGGGTATCATCCTTTATCTTATCGTTATTTATGTTTGGGTAGTCATTATCGCAGTAAATTAAATTTCAGCGTGCAAGCGTTGGAAGGGGCGCAACGCGCTTATGTAAAATTATTAAAGTTTATGGCGCAACCGGTAAAAGATCATGGAGCGCTTAATCAAAATTATAATGAGTTGTTTTGTGCCGCCGTCAATGATGATTTGAATATTCCAAAAGCCTTGGGAATCGTGTGGGATATGTTAAAAAATACCGATTTGTCAGTGGCGGACGCGCAACAAACGTTGTTGGCGTGGGACGTGGTTTTGGGTTTGCGTTTGCAAGAGGCCAAACAAGTTTTGCAAGAGCTTGATGATTTGCAAACCATTCCCGACAATGTTAAAGAATTGGCGGAAAAACGTTGGCAGGCCAAGAAGTTGAGAAATTGGGAAGAAGCTGATACTTATCGTGACCAGGTTTTGGCTTTGGGTTTTGTGATTGAAGATATGGCCGATACTTATAAGATTAAGAAAAATTATGGTGAATAAAAAGAAACCGTTTTTGGTTTTGTGTCCGATGGCCGGTTTGACCGATTCTCCGTTTCGACAGTTGTGTCGGGAGTGGGGCGCCGATCGCGTTTATTCGGAAATGATCAGTGTGGACGCTTTGTTTTATAAATTTAAAAAGAATGAAGAGTTTTATCGTTTTCAGCCGGCAGAGCGTCCGGTTATTTTGCAATTATTTGGTCATAAACCGAAATTGTTTTTTGAAGCGACCAAGAAATTGGCAGAGTCAGCTTACCGTCCCGATGGTTTTGATATTAATTTTGGTTGTCCGGCCAAGAAAGTCGTGCATACCGGTAATGGCGTGGCTTTGATGCGTAAGCCGGAATTGGCGCGGGAAATTGTTGCCGCTACCATTTTAGCCGCTGACAACGTGCCGGTGTCCATTAAAATTCGTGCCGGTAACGGTGATATGACCGCTTTGAAATTTTTGGAATCGCTGGCCGATCTTTCTTGGAAAACCGTGATGATTCATGGGCGAACCTATGAGCAGGGTTTTGCCGGCAAGGCTGATTGGTCACTGGCGAAACAGATCAAAAAAGTTTATCCGGATAAGGAGGTTATCGTGAATGGTGGAATTATGACGCCGGAGGATGCATACGCGGCGTGGCAGGAATCCGAGGCGGACGGTTTAGGCTTGGGGCAGGGGATTATCGGTAAACCGTGGTTGTTCGCGCAAATTAAAGATTATTTTGAAACTAAAAAATACGCAGATTTAAATCTGGAACAAATTAAAACCGTAGCGCGTTATCATTTGCAAGCTTTGGTGGAGGATAAGGGAGAGTCAAGTATCATTACTTTAAGAAAACATTTGGCTTGGTATTTTAAGGGATTTCCCGGTGCGGCGCAGTGGCGCGATAAGTTGGTGCGAGTGTCAACGGTAAAAGAGGTGTTGGAGGTTTTGGATGGAATGCAACTTTAGTATTCGTATAATAAAAATTCCCGCTTGTTTGCGGGGTTTTTTATTCAAAAAATGTCAGCATTCATCAATCCAGCCATTTTTTAAATTTGTAATAAATCAGAGTGATGCTGGTGATAAATAACATCGTGGCGATGACCATTAAAAAGCCACTTTCCGATTCCATGAACGGCATCCCTTTAACAGTATTCATCCCAAACACGGAAGCGATTACCGATAGCGGCAATAAGGTGGCGGAAATCGTGGTTAAACGTTTCATGGTTTCGTTGGTGTTGTGCGCCAAGAGAGAAGCGTGCGTATCATAAAGGGCGGTAATATTTTCTTTGTAATTTTCCGCATCTTCATAAATATCCTTAGCATAGTTGATGGTGTTTTGGATGATGTTCGTTTCTTTATCGGAGATCTTATAATAATTGGGCAACTCTTTGTTTAGTCGATCCAAAATATTTTTGTGCGGACGCATCAATTTATTAAAAGCGATAATATTATTTTTTACCTTTAGGATTTCTTGTATTGATTGTTTTTGTCCCTTTTTACCGAAAAGCTCTTTGTTGATTTCTTGTGTATCCAAATTGAAGTGATTTAAAATCGGAAAGCAATAATTATACAAACTATGAATCGTTTCAATTAATGTTTCAATCGGGTCTTCGTCCAAATATTCTTTTTTCATCGCTTGATTATTTTTGAGCATGAAAAATAATTTACCGATAGTATCGATTTTGCCTTCTTCAATTGTCACCAAAAAATCTTTGCCAATGAAAAAATCAAATTCAGTCGGATTGATGGTTTTGGTTTCTCGGTCGTAATACGGAAAAAGAAGAATCATGAAAAGATATGAGCTGTGTGTTACCAGTTTGCTGCGTTGCATAGGCGGCGCGCTATCACGCAAGTCGGCCGGATCAAATTGGAAGTTTCTTTCCAAATATTTAATCGCCTTGGGACTTGGTTTGGAAATATGAATCCACGTAAAATTCGCGCTGCTGAGCGTATTTATTAATTCCAGTTTTTGTTTTTTTGTTTTCATATTTGGTTTGCTTTTTTCCGCTTTTCATTATATCATAATTTTGATAAAAAAGAAGTTTTTCTTATGCTTGATGTTATTTATGAGGAAAATCGGCCATGGGGAAATTTTCGCCAGTTTTGTTTAAATTCAAAAGTGACCGTAAAAATATTGACTGTCAAAGCAAATTCGGTTTTGAGTTTGCAGTATCACACGCAACGCAGTGAATTTTGGCGAGTGGTGAAGGGCGAAGGTTTTGTCGTGAAAAATGATGAAGAGATTCCCGCGCAAGAAGGTGACGAATTTTTTATTCCACAAGGGACCACGCATCGTCTGAAAACCGGTGATAAGGAAATGCAAGTTTTGGAAATTTCTTTTGGTAACTTTGATGAGAATGATATTGTCAGGTTGGAAGATAATTACGGGAGACGGTAGTCGGGGGGATAAGCGCCCACCTTACAAAAAAAACAATCTGTGCTTCGCAAGGATTGTTTTTTTTTGCAGCAAATTTTTTATGGTTATTGTGTCATGCCGAACTTTGGAGTTTACCCCGGCGCAGGCCGGGGGCATCTTTAATATGTTGCCAACTATCAATGCATTAAAGATCCTGTCCTGAAATAAATTCAGGATTATAAAGATTTACTTTGATAATATTAAGTTCAGGATGACATATCGCCCTTATGTTTTTCTTATTTTAAAATTTCTGTTATAATCATCTCAATATGGGGAAAAATAAAAATACAAAACCAAAGATTTCCATTTTTAAATTGGTGTTTTTTGTTTTAAAAGAATTTTTGAAACAAAATCCATGGTTTTATTTTTTCTTAATGTTGATTATTTTCGCGGTGGCGATGCTTCCGTCATTGGAGCAATTTGCGGTGGGGCGAGTGATTGATCGTTTTGTGGAAATGGCGACTGCCGGATTAGGTTGGTCAAGTGCGGCGTGGTGGAGTTTGTTTGCTTTGGTGGGGGTGTTTATTTTAACGGCGGTGATTTATCGTTTGGAAACTTTTATGCAACAGGTGGATAGCAGTTTGAGTAATTTATATTTGGATAAGATTGCCGCCTTTCCGATTTTTTTGGAAAGTGAGCCACAAAACATGGAAGATCCGGATTTTGTCTATAAATTCAGTAAGGTGCAACATAATGTCTGGCGTTTGAATCGGGTGTTTTATGATGTTTTGGATATCGTCGCCAAATTTGTGGCAGTGGTGGCGGTGGCGGTTTTGTTAATCGCTTTCAGTCCGTTACTGGTGGTGTTTTTATTGGTTTCGGTGATTCCTGGCGCCATCGTTTCTTATATTTATGGTAAACGCGTTTGGTCAATTTGGGATTTGTCAGGTTCAAAGAAAATTTTGTACACGTCTTATCGTTGGTCTTTATATCATGAAGATTTGGATAGTTTTCAGGAAATGAAAGTTAATGATTATGGTCCGTATTTGATGGAGCGAGCTAATCATTATCATTATTTGTTTATTAATGAATTGGTGCGCAATGAGAAAAAGCGTCTTTACGCGGAGTTATTTGCCGGTATTTTTGAGAACGTGGCGGTGGGGGTGGCTTTGTATTTGGTTTTAAGTTTATTTTTGGGTGGCGCGATTACCGTCGGTACTTTTTATTTCATTTATGGTTTATTGTTTTCTTTCCGTTCCTACAGCCAAATTTTGTTGCGGCGCGTGGTGGCGGTGCAGGCCGATAAAAATTATTTGGAAACTTTTTATGAATTGCGTCATCAAAAAAGAAAAATCGTTCCCGGCCACATTCAGTTGGACAACAAGCAACCTTTGAGTATTGAATTTAAAAATGTTTCTTTCAAATATCCGAAAACCAATAAGTGGGTTTTTCAAGGTTTGAGTTTTAAGGTTTCAGCCGATGATGATGTGGCGATTGTTGGACAAAACGGTGCCGGCAAAACCACTTTGATCAAATTGTTGTTGCGCATTTACGATCCGAATAAAGGAAAAATTTTGGTCAATGGTCATGATTTGAAAAAACTGGATTTGGACGCTTATTATAAATTGTTGGGTTTGTTGTTTCAATCATTTTCCAAGCCGAGCGTGAAGGTGGAGGAAAATATTTATTTGGGGAATATTCATCGCAAGTTTAATATTGAGGAAATTAAGGACGCGGCGCGTAAAGCCGAGGCTGATGGTTTTATTGAAAAATATCCCAATCAATATGAAACTTTTTTGAATAAAGAAATGAAAGGTGGCATTTTGCCGTCCGGTGGACAGTGGCAACGTTTGGCGATTGCCCGCGTTTTTTTCAAAAAGCCTAAGTTGATGATTTTGGATGAGCCAACCAGCGCTATTGATGCCTTGGCGGAAGAACAAATTTTTAACAATTTGTATGAATATGGCAAAGATACGACGATGTTGTTTATTTCTCATCGTTTTGCCACCGTGCGTAAAGCCAAGCGCATCATTGTTATTGAAAATGGACATATTGTGGAGCAGGGTCAACATGATGATTTGATGGCCAATGATGGTTTGTATGCCAAAATGTATCAAGCGCAGCAATCATGATTTGTGGTAATTTTATTTTTTTGTTATAATTTACCCAACGCGGTCACTGGCACCCTATTATCACTATTAAAGGGGCACGGCCATACCGCGTTACATGAGGACATCAAGAAATTGGTGTTTTTTTGTTTTTGGATTTATTTTGTGTTAATATCTTTGGCATAAACAGAAAGGAGTTTTCTCATGGTAAAACACAACATTGATTTTCGTCAGTGTATGTATTGCGGTGGGAAGTTTAATTTGAGTGAATTTAGTGGTACTTGCCCCAAGTGTCTGGTTGAATTGGAAGCCAATGAGATTTTGGGAGCTAATGATCCGCCGGTATTTGCTGTTTTGGCTAAGAGAAAGTTTGATCGAACGATTAGCAATCAGCATCTTTTATGCCGAAAATGTAAAAAACCGTTTGCCGCTTGGGAGCCGTTCAGCTTGCCACAAAATGTTTTTTGTCAGGATTGTTCGCCGGAAGAAAAAGTGGGGGCACAAAACCGGTGGTGGTGAGTCATACTGGGTCTTTACAAAAATAAAACTTCGTGTTATTGTAAGGACAAAGGAAAGGAGGTGCCGTTATGGTGTATGCAACCCATCAACAGGCACAGAAATCCCAAAAAACCACGGTTTGCCCGCTTTGCGGCGCAGTGCCGTGGCGTGACGGTTTAAAACCGTTGGAATTTTCTCCGACGAACAAAGATTTGTTGGGGAAAACCCAAGAGATCCACTTTTGCCCCGCTTGTTTGGCACAGCTCTTGGCTGTCGCCGAAGACAATCGTTGGCTTTTCTACCTGGAGCTTTCTTACAAGCGCCGGCTGGAGCAAGCCGCTTCGGTGGTGAAGGTAAAACGTGAAAACCACGGTCGTCATAAAGGCCGTAAGAAATAGGAGGTTTTGAATGGTAATTCGACATCACTTTTTTGACTGCGCCGTGTGCTGTGAGGGTGAAGATCCTCCGCGTTACGGCGAAGGCGAATTCCGGAGTATGTGGGTGGATCTTCCGGAAGACTACCACGGTCACACCCCGCCCCCGCAGCGCCTCAATCTCTGCCACAAGCACTATAATGTGCTGGCGAAATTGGCGGCGTGGGATCGCTGGGAGGCTTTCCGGCAACTCTGCTACGAAGAGCAGGAAGGCGGTCCGCGGGAATACTTTCACCCCGTGGACGAAAGCGAGGCTTATGATGACTGAGCCTCTCAAGAAACAACCGGAACTGAAAACCTGTTCCCGCTGCCCCGCCCCGATACTGATCGGCGTGCCGGTGCGGCGGTTCAAGAACGGTGGTTTCGTCGAGGAGGAAATTTGTGATAAGTGCGAGGCGGCGCGGCAAGCGGCCATCAAGCTTTTTCACACTTATTCTCCGTGCGGCGCTTTGCCACCGGAGTGTTTATGAGAAATCAGGGCGCATTTTAATCGAGGCGCCTTTTTTAGTTGTAAAAAACCAAAAATTGTTATAAATTAATATGGTGATTCATAAAATAATTATAATTTTCATATAAAAAATATGGCAATTTACGACGCCCAAAGCATTGAAAAAAAATGGCAAGATAAATGGTATTCTTCCGATGTGTTTAAAGCTGATGATCATTCCGATAAACCGAAAAAGTATATTTTGGATATGTTTCCTTATCCATCCGGCGCCGGGTTGCACGTTGGTCATCCGGAAAGTTATACCGCCACCGATATTTTGAGTCGTTATTATCGAATGAACGGCTACAATGTTTTACACCCGATGGGTTGGGACGCGTTTGGTTTGCCGGCGGAAAATCATGCTATTAAAACCGGTATTCACCCGAAAGATAATACTGCCGATAATATTGAAAATTTTCGTCGCCAAATTAAGTCTTTGGGTTTCAGTTATGATTGGTCTCGTGAAATCAATACTTCATCTCCGGAATATTATCGTTGGACGCAGTGGTGGTTTCAATTTTTGTATAAAAACGGCTTGGCTTATAAAAAATCCGCCAAGGTTAATTGGTGTGATAAATGTCAAACCGTGATTGCCAACGAGCAAGTGGTTAATGGTAATTGCGAGCGTTGTGACAGTCCGGTGATACAAAAAGATTTGGAGCAGTGGTTTTTTAAGATTACTGAATTTTCTCAAGATTTGATTGATGGTTTGGAAAATATTGATTGGCCGGCTTCCACCAAAACTCAACAATTAAATTGGATTGGGCGCAGCGAGGGCGCGGAAGTGATTTTTAATGTTGGCGGTGAAGACTTGGTTGTTTATACCACTCGTCCCGATACTTTGTTTGGTGCGACTTACGTGGTCTTGGCGCCGGAACATTCCTTATTGGAAAAATTGGCTCCGCAAATCAGCAATTGGGATGAAGTGAAAAATTACCAAGAAGCGACCAAACGTAAATCCGACTTGCAACGTACTGATTTGAATAAAGATAAAAGTGGCGTGCGCTTGGAAGGCGTGTTTGCCATCAATCCGGTAAATCAAGAAAAATTGCCGGTGTTTATCGCCGATTATGTTTTGGCGACTTATGGAACCGGTGCCATTATGGCGGTGCCGGCCCACGATCAACGTGATTGGGATTTTGCCAAAAAATATGATTTGCCGATGATTGAGGTTTTGCAGTCGGCCGGCGGTATTGAAGAGGCTGCTTGGGAAGCCGATGGCGAACATATCAATTCCGATTTTTTAAACGGTTTAAATAAAGAAGAAGCGATTAAGAAAATCAATCAATTTTTGGAAAGCAAGAATTTGGGTAAGGCCAAAGTGAATTTTCGTTTGCGTGATTGGTTGGTTTCTCGTCAACGTTATTGGGGCGCGCCGATTCCCGTGATTTATTGCGAGAAGTGTGGCGAGCAATTGGTGGATGAAAAAGATCTTCCGGTGATTTTACCGGATGACGTGGATTTTCGCCCGACCGGTGAATCGCCGTTAACGCGGTCGGAGAGTTTTCATAAGGTTACTTGTCCCAAGTGTGGTGGGGCGGCGCGTCGCGAAAGTGATACCATGGATACTTTTGTTTGTTCTTCTTGGTATTACTTGAGATTTATTGATCCGCATAACGCGCAAGCTTTGGCTGATAAAGATTTATTGAAAAAATGGTTGCCGGTGGATGTCTATTTGGGCGGAGCGGAGCATACTGTTTTGCATTTGTTATATGCTCGTTTCTTTATGAAAGCTTTACAAAAATATGGTGGTTTGAATTTGGATGCAAAATATTCCGAACCTTTTTATAAATTGCGTCATCAGGGTATGATTTTGGGAGAAGATGGCAACAAGATGAGTAAATCCAAAGGTAATGTTATCAATCCGGATGAAGTGGTTAATTCTTACGGTGCCGATACTTTGCGTTTGTATGAAATGTTTATGGGCGCTTTGGAAGATATGAAACCATGGAATACCAAGAATATTTTGGGGGTGCGTCGTTTCTTGGAAAAAGTGTGGTTGTTGCCGGAGCGTGTGAAGAATGAAGATTTTCCGGAAGTGGAAAAAGTTTTGCACCGCACCATTAAAAAAGTCAGTGATGATATTTTGGTTTTGGGATTCAACACCGCCATCTCGCAGATGATGATTTTCGCGAACGCCGCCAAGGATGGTTTAAACCAAAGTCAATTGGAAAGGTTTTTAAAAATTTTATCACCGTTCGCGCCGCATATTTCCGAAGAATTATGGTTTGCTTTGGGGCATGAAGATTTTGTCGCGCGTGAGCCGTGGCCGACTTTTGATGAAGCCTATTTGCATGATGATACCGTGACCGTTGGCATTCAAATCAACGGGAAAGTCCGAGACAGCGTGGAGTTTGAGAAAAGCTTGGGCGAAGCGCAGGTTAAAGACTTGGTTTTGGCGCGAGAAAAAGTGCAAAAATGGCTTGAAGGGAAAGCAGTGAAAAAATTCATTTACATTCCCGGAAAAATCATTAATATAGTGATTGGTTAATTTGAGCATTGAAAGGAGGGACTCAATGCTGTATTTACAACCGGAAAGTGCCAATCGTTGGCGCTTGTCATTTATTGGGTCGGTGTATGCCGATGAGAAGTTTTTTGCATCCGTTGAAAACATCCACAAAAGCGCATCCGCTAAGGACTTGACGTTGGTTGTGGATATTAAACGTTTGGATGCGATGTCCGATTCTTGTAAGGAGGTCTTACCACATTTGTTTCGTCGTATCAAAAGTTGTGGGTTTTCCCGCGCCAATCTGGATGCCAAGCGTAGCCAGAACAATGATTTTGTGCGGGTCTTTGAGTCCGTCCTGGATTGTGAATTCGGTTCGGATGGGACGATTTCTTTGGAATGATGGTTTGTCATGGGCTTCTGTGTAGGAGCCTTTTTTTGTGGTTGATTTTTCTTGTAAAAATGCTTACTATATATCCAGCATTGCGGGATTAGTATATCGGTATTATGTCAGCTTCCCAAGCTGAAGAGGCGAGTTCGACTCTCGTATCCCGCTCCGTA
>DAIPKK010000060.1:0-3273 GCA_036769805.1 Patescibacteria group bacterium | reverse complement strand
ATAATGCCAAGGATCAATTTCCGTCCATAAACCGGCTTCCGGCTTGGTCGGACGACACAATCCCAAATCACTAACACTGACATAAGTGTTGTGCGGGGCGTAACGCCAAGTCACCCGTTCAAAAATATCCCCATGATAAAACTCATCGCAATCAACGATTCCCTGCTTGGCAATCAAATCCAAAGATTTTGGACTGCCCCCGACGTGTGCATAAACCGGGTTATTATACTCTTGCGCCCACCACAAATAATAATCGCGGGCGGAACGCACCGGGCCGATTGCTTTGACCGTTTGCAAACTGTCAAAAATCGCCATAAAGCGAGTAAAACCACCTTCCACCAAAGCTTCATAGACAACATCGGCTTCGCCCAAACCGCTTTGCGGACGCGCCGCCGTGTGATTTTCCACCATCACGGCATAAATCTTGGCTTTTTCCAAATCCTCAGCCGGGTATGCCAATTCCTCACCTTTTACTTGCAAACAAACTCCAGTCACGGGGTGAGTCACTTCACATTGCATTTTATTTAAAACTTTTTCCGGAATAACAATATTATAGGAGTTCACTTCCACCATTTTCAACATATCACTCCAATAATATAAAGCAGCAAAACTGAAAACCGTGAATAATAGCCAAACGATCAAAATCCCCCAACCCCAAATATCCGATAAATTCTTTTTCAATAAAATTTTAAATTTGGCACAGCAATTTACAAAACGCCCCCCGGGCACGGACGTGGCGGGCGGGATTACTTTTTCCGGTTGCTTCATTTTTTCAGTCTGTGTTATTTTGTCCAATTTGATATTTTTTTCAGGCTGAGAATTTTTGTTTTTTGGTTTAACCATATAAAAATCTTAATATTTAATTGCGCGCTTTTTACAAAAAATAAAAAGCATTGCTGAGAGAAAGTTAGAATTTGGCTGTGAGTTGGAGTGGTCCCGACGAAGTCGGGATCCGAGCAGAGTGTTTGAGTCAATCGTTTTGTCTACGCAGGAGGCAAAACGATGACGAGTTTGCGAGGAAACGACAACGAACGGCAAATTCTCTGTTCGAAGCGTGCTTTTTATTTTTTGTAAAAAGCGCCTACCAACAATAAAACCAAGATTTTCACCTTGGTTCCATTGTACCTTATTTTCCAAAATTTTTAAACGCGATAGAAATCCACGTGAATAATGGTGTCTTTAATCGGATCACGTTGAATGTCTTTAATCATCACGCTGACATTTTCCGCTTTACCGGCACCCTCAATATTCAATTGCAACGGGGCGTTGACATTTTCACGTTTACGCATCACCGCTTCCAACTCACGCAATTCCAACATCAAATTGATGTTTTCTTTCTTAGCGCCATACATCACAGCCGGAATGTAACCGACCAAACGGATCGCCTTATTGGTTTTTCCGCTGATGTCACGCTTTTTAACTGTTAATTGTTGCATTTCCATAAATAATTGTTTATTTATTAAAATTATTATTTTGATTAATCAACAAGGTGGAAAAATTTTCACCCGCACCGTGCACTGTTTCATAAACTTTTAAAACATCAGCTTCGGTAATTGCCGGTTGGCGTAAAAATTTTTTAACTTCAGTAGCCTGTAAGTCAGTTAATAAACCGATTGTCGTGACGCCCATCGGCGTTTGCACGGCATAGGCCAAAACGGAACTGTTACATTTTACACAATTAATATGAAAAACATAAGCATCCATTTGCTGCTCCACAATTTTAATCGCCTGAGGTTCATACTTATGCTGACAAACCGGACAGGTGGCGATCACTTTTAAACTTTCGTCCAAAAAATTTTTTTTGTGCATATTTAAAGCAAAATAAGGAGCCAAAATAGATCCCTTAGGTAGTATAAATTAAGAAAATGAAAAAGTCAATTTAAACAAAGCTCTCAGCCTGCCTGAAATTTGGCTTAAATAAGCCACTTTTTACTGATTATAATTCACCTGTGCCCAAAAAATCAATTTCGTTGTTACTGAACGGATTCGGAGAATCCACCGGACGCCCGGTTTGCGCGTCATCACTGTCACCGGCCAAATCATGATCTTTAATGATATTTTCCACCGCGGCCCAACGACTGGCGGTATTTTTCGGAATAATAAAGACCACTTCATCGCCCGGTTCACCTTTAAAATAAGTGACACTGGCCGTCAACAAACGCCATTTCTTCCCATTCAAAGAAGCGTAATATTGATGTTTCATTTCATCATATTCAATGCTACCGATCAAGCGACGTCGTTCTATCGGGGCGATTTGTTTGAAAATAAAGGAACCGGCATTGGTAATCGTCAATTTCAAAATATCACCTTCCACCAATTTTGATTTGGAAGCATAGTTGGCGGGAACGGTATATTGTTTTCCATCGGAACCAATCATGGTGTTACCGTCAAAAACACCCTCCACCACGCGCTGTCCGTTGATCATCGCCGGATCGTGCAACTCCACGGAGCGTTGCGTATCCAAAGCCGATTCAATATTGCTATCGGCAACCATGCCGGCAGTAATAAAATCATCACTCTTCACTTCATATTTATCATCCATCAAACGTAAAATTTTCTCCACATTGGTTTTGATGCTTTCCAAAGAATATTTAATCAAAGCCAAACGTTGCGGATCATATTGATTGCTATCCACTTTTTCCAATTCTTCTTCCACGGTGCTTAAAAGCTCCATGTCCTTGTCCATCTCCTCGGACAAAGAATCCTGCAAATCCCGCGGGATTTTTGTTTTAGCATTTACCATAATTTTTATATTTAAGTTTTTGTTTTTTCTTTTTTGTTTTTAACGCCCTCGCAATTAAAAAATTATAAATCTAAATTCAATTGCTTCTGGCGAATCTCTTCTTCTATAATAGCACGATCTCGTCCATATTTCAAGCGAGACAATTCGCGAATCGCCATGGCAATTTTCGGATTGGCAGTAGCATACTTATCAAAAGGATAAGTCTTCATGTTAAAAGCGGGCGGATTGGCATTATCAATCAATAACTTCGCAAAACAATTATATTTGGGACAATTCAAGAAATCGCTTTCATTGAAAACCGGCGCAAACTCCTTAGCCAAAAACTCCGAGTCCTCCACACCGATACGAAAAGCGATTTTAGTACCAACGTTTCCGAAAATCGCATCCTTAAAGCGCGTATCACCACTTTTTACCAACTGCCCGATGTATTGATGAGCAATCGTCAAATTCAACTTATATTTACGGGCTTCGGACAAAATAATTTGAATGCTGTCGGTTAAAAAGTTTTGGAATTCGTCAATGTACAAATA
>DAIPKK010000059.1:0-3409 GCA_036769805.1 Patescibacteria group bacterium | reverse complement strand
AATAAAAAAAAACTACCTTAGGCAGTTTTTTTCTTAGCAGTCTTTGGCAAATTAACCTTCATAACTTCTTTTCCTTTATAATGACCACAATTAGCGCAAACGCGATGAGGCATTACAGAGTGTCCGCAGTTAGGGCATTTAGCTAAAGTTTGCGCGGTTAACGCGTTATGAGAACGTTTCATTCTCACGCGAGAACGGCATTTTTTTTGACTGGGAAGAGCCATATTCTATTTGTTAAAGAAATTAATATTAAAATTTAATATAAATCTTTGGCTATGATAAAACATTTTTTTCGTTTTGGCAAGTGGCCGGCGCTTTTTCAGCAATTATTGAGCAAAAAGCTCTTGCTAAAAAGGATATTTAACCTATAATCAAAAACAAAGAAAGGAGGCATAACCATGCCAAAAAATTTACAAATCGTCACCATTGGTGGCGGCTCCGGACATTTTGTCTTACTCTCAGGCCTAAAACAACTGGCCAATGTGGACATTTCCGCAGTGGTAGCGATGTCAGACAGCGGTGGCAGCAGCGGCGTGCTGCGCGACAAACTGGGCGTTCTACCGCCCGGCGATATTCTCAAGTGCCTGCTGGCACTTTCACCTTATGGAGACGCCCGCGACATCTTATTGACGCGCGTGGAAGACGGCGCACTCAAAGGACACAACGCCGGCAATCTCCTGCTGTCCGCCTTCAGTAACTATTCCGGAAATTTTCCGCAGGGCGTGCAAGCGCTCGGGCAAATTCTGAAAATCAGCGGACAAGTTCTTCCGGTAACCACTGATCGCTGTACTTTGGTGGCGGAGCTGGATGATGGCTCGCGGGTTTTCAGTGAAGCCGCGATTGATGTGCCACGCGGCCAAAACCGCGCCAAAATCAAAAATGTTTATTTGGTGCCGCATCACGGCGATTCGGTCAGTGTTTACCCGCCAGTGCTGACGGCCATCGCCAACGCCGATTTCATTGTCATCGGACCGGGAGATTTATTCACCAGTATTGAGCCCAATCTGCTGGTACCGGGCGTGGTTGAGGCCTTGCGCGCCAGCCACGCGCAACTGATTTTCCTGGTCAACATCATGACCAAGTATGGCGAAACCGATCACTACCAAGCGATTGATTTCGTGGAGAAACTGGAAAGCGTGCTGGGGCGCGTTTTGGACGTGGTGGTGCTTAACAACGCTCACCCACCCAAAAATTCGCTGGACAAGTACAAAGATGAAATGTCCTACTGGGTGAACATGCCCGAAGCCCTGGACGATTTTCTACCACGGCGCGTGGTGGGGGCAGATTTGCTGGACGTCGGTGACGTTCTGCGCCACAGCCCGGACAAAATTCGCACAGTGCTGGAGGAAATATTTTACTGAAATCAAAAGACCGCTCCGCAGAGTGGTCTTTTTTAGTGGGAAATACAATATGTTCAACTTTCGCCAGACTCGTCTTCATCTACCTTTTTACTAAAATCATCAATCGCAATAGGAACTAAATCAAAACGAAAACTATGTGCAATCTGTTCTATCTCATTTTTGACTGCATCCTTTAAATTTTCAAATAACACCATCGATCTAATAAAATAAATAATTCCCCCGGCTGGAATAAAAAGATTATAAATCCATTTATCGCCCTTGATTCCGTTAGATATTTTTGCCCATGATTCTAAACCATAAAAATTCTCATGATACGACTTAAGACTAACTCGTCTCGTGTTTTCATTTTCAACGGGCCAAAAAGATTTAAAAAAAACATCCATTGGGTCCTCCACCTTTTTCAAAACGCCATCAATATTTTCACCGTTCTTAACCCTTTCTTGAAAAAGCTTCCCAAATCGCAACATTTCCAATGTCATTTCAGTATTTTCCAATTCCCTTAAATTAGACTTTTCCCCTTCTTGTAAATGTTTCACCAAACTTTTTACAGTCAAATAGTTAAAATTAAAAACTCCCACAAGAATAATAGCTGACGTTTTTCCATCAAAATTAGAACTCATAAATTTTTTATCCCAACCAAATTCAATATTATCACTATTATCATCAGAATCTCCAAAGATAGCCCAATCACCCAAATTTGTCATCTCTTTCCAAGGAAGTGTTGTATCCTCAAAAGATAAAGAATACTCATTATCTTTCCCGTTAACTCTTGTCTTAATTTCTTTTCCCAGAAATCCACCGAATAATTTTCCTATAATTTTTTTTAACATAAAATATATTTATGTTCAATTTAATGAATGTATTTGTGCCAAGGACAGGATTTGAACCTGCGCGAGCTTACGCTCACAGACACCTCAAGCCTGCGCGTCTACCAATTCCGCCACCTTGGCAAAAAAGAAGAATGTTTATTCTTCTTTACTAATCGCGCCGGTCGGACACATGGAAATAGCACGATCCAATAATTCCACTTGATTGTCAGCGACCACGCCACCGTTTTTAACTTGGGCTTTGCCTTCGGCAGACATTTCAAAAATGTCCGGGGCAATCGCCGCGCAAGTCCCGCAACCCACGCACAAATCTTGATTCACTTTCGCTTTCATAAATTTTATCGTTATGAATAATAATCAACTATCAATATTTTACTAAAACATTCGGTTTTTGCCAACCACCACTTTGAGCGGCTTGGTAGCGACTTTCAGCTCAGCCAGTTTGGTAACGCAACTGGGCGTCAAAGTTAAGGCTTCGCCATCACTGCGTTTCAAATAAAATTTATCGGCTTTGAAAAAACTCCAATCAAATTCCGATTCTCGCCCAAACCACGCTTTTCCATCATTTTTAAATAACAAAACATTGACTTTTGAAGGATCAAAATCCACGTCCATCTGTTTCAAAACGTCTTGATATAAAGGTTTCCACAAACGCCAATCAACACCAATCACCAATTGGTAATCCGGCTCAAAACTTTTCAAAACCCAATTGACTTCCTCATCAGCCAGTTTCAAATCATCCATTTTCAATTCCAAAGGACGAAAAACAAAATTATTTTTATTGACACATAAAAGATCAAACTTTTCCACGATACGCGCTGACAAAACATCGCAAGCCAAATCCTGCGGCGGAATACCCAAAACTTTCGATAAATAGGTACTTTCCAAAGGCAGGTAAGCGACTGTCAGATTTTCAAAAGCGGCGGCCGCTTCGGCCAAGCGAATAAATAATTGGTCATCACCCACCGCCACCACCGTGTGCGCACCCTTTTTCACTTCTTCCGCTAAAATCGGAAAAATATTGTGATCAACATCACTGATTCGATATTTCCTGCCGTGCATGCCCAAGCTGTTCAAACGAATATCAATCTGATTCCACAAGGCGGCGTGGCGGCCACCATGAAAGGACACGCTATGCAAATAAATATACATTGATGCTTAGCTTATTTTTTGTCTTCGTTAGTCGCGGCCACCGGATTAACGGCTTTCTTTTCAGTCATG
>DAIPKK010000058.1:0-3410 GCA_036769805.1 Patescibacteria group bacterium | reverse complement strand
AAACCCGCTTACAAGAAATCATCCAGAAGAAATACCGTGATTTTGACGCAAAAAAGATTCAAAACCGTTGCCAAAAGCATTTACCTTTTTTATTTACCTGCTTGAATTATGAAAACGTCCTGCCGGAAAACAACACTGCCGAACGCGCCATCCGCAAGCAAGTGGTGATGCGCAAAATTTTCGGCGGTTCCCGCTCGGTTGACGGCGCCAAGGCGCACGAGGTCAACACTTCGGTGATCGAAACCCAATTGCGCCAGAATCCCGGCCAATCATTCTTCAGAGTCATGTTGCCGCTTATCAATCAACGCCGCTCAAAATTGTGAACAGTTACAAAGCCGCCCCGAACGGGGCGGCTTGAAAAATCTTTAAACCGATAAGATGCTTCATAAAACCACCGGTGAAATGAAATTTTTGCCTTCGGCGAATTTCTTGGAAATTACGTATTGCGCCGGTATTTTGACGTCCGCGGCCAATTTTTGCAATCGCAAAACATCTTGAGAAGTGCCGGTAAGCTTGATTTCAAAAGCGATTTTTTTATCAAGAATGGCATCAATCTCGGCGGTGTTGCGCTTGTTATAAAAACTAACCTTCCCATATCCAAACAACTGATTAATCACTGCGTTTTCAAACAATTGAGCATCATTAACGCCGCCCATCACCTGCAATAATCCGGTATCGCTAAAATATGCCTTTCGGCCGCCCGCAACCGCCTTGTCAATGGTTTTTGCGTGGCGAGGCAATAATTTTATGACAAAAGCCCCCTGCAAAAATTCCAAATAACGGTATATTTTGGGGCGGTTTGTCCCCAACTCTGAAGCCAACCTGGTAACGTCTATAAGCGATCCGATCCGCGGCGCCAAAAGCAACAATAAATCACGAAGCTCTTGAATGTCTTTATAGTCGGATAATATCTTTAAATCTTTTTCAAAAAAAGAGGAAAAAATATTTTTTAAAATTTGTTTTTTAACATCAAAATCGGTTTCCAACACCGCCGCGGGAAATCCTCCATAATGGACAAAATCATCATAATCAGCTTCAAATTTCTTGTGATTGAAAATATCGCTGTTGCGCAAAGCTTTTGATATTTCACCGGTTAACGCTTCTTTTTCTTCGATTTTGCCCTTGAAATACAAATACTCCCGAAAACTAAGAGCTGGTAATTCAAAAAGAAATTTTCTACCCGAAAGCGACTCGGGAAATAAATTTTTTAAATAATAATTTGATGATCCGGTAACAATAAATTTAACGCGGTAATGATCAATCAAATATTTGATAATTTTAGTTGCCTCCGGATAAATTTGGATCTCGTCAATGAAAACCGTCAATCGCGATCGAGCGGATTTTTTAGCCGTTTTCTCCAGATTTTTATAGACATTATTATAGTCAATATCTTCAAAGAACTTTACATCCAGCGGATTTTCAAAATCAAACCACAACTTGGGGCAGTCGCCCGCCCAGTCAAAAACCTGGCGCATCAGGGTGGTTTTGCCTACCTGCCTCATACCGGTGATCACCAACGCCTCTTTATTGCCAAAATATTTCACCAAATCATTGAATAAAATCCTTTTCTTAATGTTTTCCATAGTGTAATAAAATAATTACAAAAAAGCGTAAATATGTAATAATTATATTACACTCTGAAAACAAATCAAGTGGCTTGAATTTTCGCTTTTTCTTCCTTGGAATCGCTTTTTATCAGAGTAATCCCTGGAGTTTCTTCCTTAATCGCGGTCTTGGCTTTGTGCCTTGCCGACCACCGATAAACATTGCGGAATTTGGCCAAAACTCCGGCAAAAGGCCGGGAACCAGTGTGGCAACGCTCCCAAATCAAGGAGCAATGTTGCTTCATTCCCCGGCCCCCCCGCCAGTAGCTTTTTGAGCCCGATCAACAAGAAGCAAGTAGCCATTCTCCAAGCGGAATATATTTAATTTTTTTGCCATTCACGATTTCCTCGTTTTTGTAATTTCCGGTTATTATTATGCCATTGTCCGATTCAAATTCCGCCATGGCTTTAACCAGTGATTTAGTTTCCCGGTTTTTCGTCTGCGCGTTGCGCGCGTCCCAACAAACTTGGATCAATTGATTTATTGAAGCATCTTCTTTTATCACAAAATCCACCTCTTCTCCTGCCAGGCTTTTCCAATAGTATATTTCCATACGCGGATTGGAATGAGCTTTCCTTTTAAGCTCCAGAAATACCGCATTTTCCGCCAACTTGCCGCGGTTGGGGCTGAATTGGAATCCCGCGATGTTTGCCAGACCGGTGTCTATGGCGTAGACTTTTCTCGGACTTTTTTCCTGTTCTTTGAATTTGAACGAAAATCTTTTGACAAAGAATGTCAAATAGGATGCTTCCAAATAAGCCGAGAACCTTTCCGCCGATTGCGCCGAAATCCCCAAAAACTTGCCCGAAGAAGTAAAAGTGACGGGAGAAGATATATTGCTCATATAAAATTTTATCAGCTTCTTTATTTCTTCGGTTTTTCTTATTTTATACCGCCTTACCAAATCCCGATTAACGACATCGTCAAAATACGAAAGCAGAATTTTTTCCCTTTCCTGCCCCAATACCACCAGCGGAAAAGAACCGAATCTCATAAATTCTTCAAGCAACGAATTTATCCGAATTTCATTTTTTATAATCTCGGCGGCATTGCCGGCGCCCAAACCTTTAAAATCCAAAAATTCGCGAAGCGAAAGCGGCATAACCGTGATATCCAAGTGTCTGCCCGTAAGCACCGTTGCCAATTCGCCGCTAAGCAATTTCGCGTTTGAGCCCGAAATGATCATGTCGGCTTTTTTTAATTCCTGCGCCGCACGCACCCATTTTTCCCAGCGCGGCACTTCTTGGATCTCATCAAGAAACAGATAAATCTTCCCTCTTGGAGAACGATGCTCCAAATACGCTTCAAACAACCGGTCAAGCAATTTCGTGTCAAGTTCCGCAAAACGCGGGTCTTCAAAATTGACCATCAAAATATTATCCTTGTTCACATTCTCTTTTTCGATCAGGTGCCAGGCAAACTGTCTCATTATATATGACTTGCCACTGCGCCGCGCGCCAATGATAACTTTCACTTGTTCGCTTGGCAGAGCCTTTTTCAATTTGTCCAAATAAATTTTTCTTGCAATACCCGTATCCAATTTTTTATTCCAAAAATTCCAATCATCAAGTATTTTCACAAGTTCATTCTTATCCATTAATTCAAGCATATGTTATAAAATTATATTATTTTATCACATATATATTTTATATCATTCAAAATAATCGTCAAGTGCAACGAACCGCAAGACGAAAAAACACCGCCGGCTTATGCCGACAGTGTTTTTGTCAATTTCCCCGAATGTAACCACTCACTGGGGTAGCGTATTTTTGCATTTTAAGGGTCTATCCCCCGTGCCTGTCCCG
>DAIPKK010000057.1:0-3475 GCA_036769805.1 Patescibacteria group bacterium | reverse complement strand
GTTGCATGTGGGATAGTGCGTTGCAGTGGTTTAGAGAAGCTCAAGCTTCTCCCGTGGGTTTGCCATCTCCCGGCAACGCCCAAAACCCACGGTCCGACATAACTTCTATTCAGCCTTGATCTTGTCGGAGATCAACCTGGTGGCTGGATATACAACTCCCCTAACAGGGAAGAAAGGTGAGGGTGCTCCAATGGGTTAGTCAATAAATGCACACTTTGAAGGGACTTTGCCGGTAATAACCCGGCGGGAGGTGTTAATGGAGGTACTCGGTCGGTGATTCCTGATTTCACGGTGAGATCAGGGGTTGCCCATTGAAGTCACCGGCCGAGTTTCCTCCGTTCCTGCTAGTTCTGCATTATGATAATCTTTCATAATTGTGGGCTAGCAAAACCATCCTGCGTCACCTGAAAAGGAGGATCAAATGACGATAATCGTGCGGGAGTGAGACCCGCATTCACCGACGGGGACGGCCCACGAGGTAAAGAGTCAACCGACTCCCTCGTTCCCCAAAATCCTCTTCAACGGATGAGGATTCAAAAATAAATTCCGTGGTCAAAAGGACCTGAGATTGTAAAGATCGCGATTCATCGCTTGATCATACAATTTTCGGTCCTTTTTGCTTTTTGCCATCTTTCATTCTTTTTGTTATAATAAACTAATAAAAGATCCTGAAACAAGTTCAGGATGACATAAAAAAATACTTTATGAATTTTTTGCGTAAATTTAATGTTAGCGTTTTAATATTATCCTTTATTTTTGCCTTGGCGCCATTTTCGGCCGGAGCGGAAGAAGGTGATCCGGTTTTCAATCCGGCTTATGTTTTGAGTGATGCCGTGATGAACGATTATAACTGCATGAGTATCGGTGATATTCAGAACTTTTTGCAAGAAAAAGGTAGCACTTTGGCTTGGTATATCACTGAAGATTACCAAGGTAATTTGAAAACCGCGGCGGAAATCATTTACATGGCCGCGCAACAATATCAAGTTAATCCCAAATTGTTGTTGGTTTTTTTACAAAAGGAACAGAGTTTAATCACTTTGACCGCGCCTACGCAAAATCGTTATGACTGGGCGATGGGTTATGGTGTTTGTGACAGTTGCGCTTATGACAATCCGAAGATTCAAAAGTATAAGGGGTTTGGTAAACAAGTGGATAACGCCGCCGGCGCCATGCGTTTTTACAGCAACAACGCCAATGTTTACAGTTTTATCAATAAAGCCGGGCAAACCGTCACAATCACCGGCGAGACTTTTACCATTCAAAATCAAGCGACCGCTAATTTGTATACTTATACGCCACATATTCACGGCAATAAATTATTTTTTAATTTGTATCATCGTTATTTCGGTGATCCGACCGGTGGCGCCGGCAACACCATAACGCCGCCGTCCCCGCCAATCGTGTTGGCGCCGCCCGCGCAAACTCAATATAAACTGCAAATTATGGAAAAAGGGCAGAGTGAGATTTGGGCCAAAGAAGGTGAAGTCGGTTATTATTGGGTGGAATATAAAAATGTCGGTTCGCAAACTTGGTATAATCAGGATTTGAATAATTTGTACTTGTTGAAAAAATCGGATTTGGCGTTTGCCAACATTCCGTCCATTACCGATAGCAGTTTGTTTAACAATCAGGATAGTGCCATCACTGTTTTACCAAAGATTAAACTCAGCAAAACCGAAGTTAAACCGGGAGAAATCGTGCGTGTTACCATTCCTATTGATCCGTCGTATGTAAAAGCAGAGAGTTTTGATTATGTCTTGGTTTTAGGTGGTCACGGATATTTTCCGGAATCGGCTTTGTCCTTTACTTTGACGCGTTTGTTCAATTATGACGCGCAGTTGGTCAGCCATACTTATCCTAACACCAGTCCAATCAATACCGCTCACAAGATTACCGTTCTTTACAAAAATGTGGGAAATAAAGCTTGGTATAAAAACGATACGCGTTTGGAATGGTCAAATATTACCAAAGACACCAATAACTTTATTCAGATGGCCGAGGATGTCGTAAATCCTGGCGAAACGGCGACGTTTACTTTTACCACTCGTCCGACCGATCCGTCCGTTTATGAATATTCTTTAAAAATGTATAAATTGGTAAATGGTGACCCGAAATTATTCCCGACCGGTTCGGTGTATCCGAAAATCGCCGTTGGTGTTGATACGGTGGTCAATAATGATCATTTGACTTTGGCCCCGACTCCGGTCACGACCGTCAGTCAACAAACGCCTTTACCGACTACGCCGTCCGCCACGACTACCGCTCCGACTGTGAGCGCCGCGCCAACGACGCAAACTTTTGCGCCTGGTTTTGCGGCCAGCATCAGTCAGGTTAATATGCCGGTTTCCATTGCCAAAAACAGCAGCCAAAAAATCACCATGACTTTTAAAAATATCGGTGAAAAAACTTGGCCGAGTGGACAAGTGGTTTTACGCTCATACCGCGAAATCAGTCCTTTCCGAGGCAGTAATTTTTACAGTTCCGCTTCTTGGGTGAGCAATATGGCGGTGGCAAAAATCAATAAAGACGTGAAATCTGGTGAATCATATACTTTTACTTTTTATATTCAAGCACCGTCTGAGGCCGGTTCTTACAAACATTATTGGCAGTTGGAATATGGTTCCCAATACCAAGAAATTTCCATTGACGGTAATTTCCACAAAGATTACGTGACGATAGTTCAATAATAAAAATCAAGTTAACTAATAAAATAAGTGAAAAACTTATGGTAGAAAAAATTTTAAAGGGCCTGTTATTGGTTTCTTTAACAGCTTTTTTGGTGATTGTGTCGGTGTTTATGGTGACCGGCAAATTCAGTTTGGATGGTTTGACCATCAACAGTAAGAGTGAGCCGATGCCGAACAGCATTACCGCTGACGGTACCGCTCGTTTATATGTGCAACCGGACCAAGCGCAATTGACATTGGAAGTCGTGACTCAAGGCAAGACCGTGGATGTGGTCAGTCAAGAAAACAACAAGAAAATGAAAGCGATTACCGAGGCGGTTAAGGGTTTGGGCGTGGCTGATATGGATATCAAAACCACTTCTTATAATTTGTATCCGACTTACAATTACGAAGTGCAACCGAATGAAATTATGGGTTATGAATTGCGTCAAAGCATTAACGTGACGATCAAGGATTTGACCAAGACCGATAATATCATTGCCGCCAGCACCACGAACGGCGCTAATTCCATTTCTTCTTTGAATTTTGAAGTTAAAGATCGCGATAAATACATCGCTCAATTGCGTGAAGAAGCCGTGTCTAAAGCCAAAGATAAATTGGAAAAATTGCAAGATTTAGTGGGTTTTGACGTGGTCAAGATTACCAGCTATTACGAATATGAAGTGAATGATTATTATTATCCGGTTTATGGTAAAGGTGCAGGAATGGTGGAAGCCGCTTATAATACCACCCCAAGCGATATCAGCGTGCAAGCCGGTTCGGAAGAATTGGTTTTCAAGGTGGAA
>DAIPKK010000056.1:0-3520 GCA_036769805.1 Patescibacteria group bacterium | reverse complement strand
CTCAAATCAGCACCACCAACCGGACATTCTCCACGATACATCGCCCACTCTTCACATTGACGCACTTCGGAAAAATAACAAATTCCTTGTTCTCCGACGGAATTATTCCAAGTTTTCCATTGCCCACCTTTTTCCGCACAATATTCCGAAGCCGGATTAGCCAAACCGACCGGAGCGATTTGTTGATTGACGGCGCCCTGTTGACGTTCCACCATGGCGCAACTTGACCACAAACCATCATTTTGAAAATAAAACAGCAACATCATCCCTAAAGCGAATAAACCAAGGAAAATAACCAAGATGCAACTCAAGTGACAAGACATTGGTTTTTTACCTTTTACAACGGCTGTAGTTTTCACCGCCTGTTTTCCTTGCACGTTTTCAATCACGGATTGCAAGACGGAAACTTTTTTTGACTTCACGGATTTAACCGCTTTTTTGCTGGTTTTTGGCATACTGTTTGTTTATTATTTTTTTATTGATTTTTATTTTACCTTTTCATAATAGCACAAATTATGAAATTTAAAAAATAAAAAAACGCGAAGAAAACTCCACGTCTGAAACAAACTACAAATCCTCCCCATGGTCGAGCACGTCGATTACCTGACCGGCCCCATACTTCAAGTAATGCTCAGCGGCATCCAACCAATTTTCCAGGTCAGCGGAATCAACCGTGTAAAAGCACTGATTGTCATTGGAACCGTGATAAGTGACGTTCAAATGCGTCGGCTTGGTGGCCTTCAACGCTTCCTGTAGGCGCTTGGTCAAACGCGGCCAACGACGATGAATCTCCGGCATCACGTTCACCAGCTCCCAACGATCCGGATGTTCATCGCGAACGCCCAGGTCTACTTCCACCAAAAACTCGGCGGAGAAAATCACTTCTCCATTGCCATTTCCCAAGCTTTGCCGATACGCGCCGGGCGAGGATTTCAAAACCACATTACGAACTTTTCCAGAAAACCGTTTCGCGATCGTCATGATAATCCCTCCTTTCAATGACCCTAGTATTAAACCACAAAATTAGAATTTGTAAATATACATCTTTTTAATAATGTCCCAACCATGCGCTTCAAAACCCACTTCTTCGGACGGGGCAAGCGCCTCAAATTTAAAAGTAACGGAAAAAACGTGGCTGCCGGGGCGCAATTCTTTTTGAAATTTCGGCAATAATCTTTCCAAAGCCTTGGGGAATAGGTACAAATACATAATATCACAATCGCTATAATCAACATCAAAAATATTGTCCTTAATGATTTTGATATTCTTGGGGCTACCCAAACGCCACAAATTAAACTTAGCTCGCAAATAAGGATATAAATTTTTTTCCACGCCGACATATTCCATATCCGGTTGCCGACGATAAGCCGCCATTAAAATCCGCGCATCACCGCACCCCAAATCATACATTTTTTTACCTTTTTCCAAAGGAATATGGGACACAATCCGATCAACGACGGAAGTATCAGTGGGAACGAAGGGCGCGTCGCTCAAAAAACTCGGTTGAATCAAAATAAAATAAATTTGTAAAATTAAGGCGATAATTATTAACGCCAAAACAAGTAGCCAAAAAATAAACATGATTTTTGTTTTAGTTTATCAATTGCCGCCAAAGCGACGATGGCGATTATTGAAATCTTCAATCGCCCGATCAAAATCCGCTTCGCTGAAATCCGGCCAATGTTTTTCTAAAAATAAAAATTCACTGTAAACCGATTCCCAAGTTAAAAATCCGGACAAACGTTGCTCACCGGAGGTCCGAATTATCAAATCCGGATCAGGCTGCCCGGCCATCCATAAATGCTCCGCAATCATCTTATCACTAATTTCCTCGGCTGTAACCCCTTGCGCCATGATTTTCTTAAAGGCTTCCACAATTTCCAAACGGCCGCCGTAATTGATACATAAATTCAAATTACCTTTTTGATTATCTTTAGTTTTTTCTTCGGCTTCGGCGATCGCTTGCACAATTTTCGGAGCAAGGCGTTGGCGCGTGCCAATCACTCTCAATCTAATTCCTTCTTGATGAAATTCATCCAATTCCTCGGTCAACGCTTTGTGAAATAAAGTCATTAAAAAATTCACCTCATCCTCACTGCGATTCCAGTTCTCCGTGGAAAAAGCGTAAACCGTCAAAGTATCCACGCCTTTCTTTTGGCACCAGCGCATCACTTCTTTCAGTTTCTCATAACCTTTTTGATGGCCGGCAAAACTCGGCAAGCCCTGATCTTTGGCCCAACGGCGGTTGCCGTCCATGATAATCGCTAAGTGTTTGAGCATATGGATTTGATTATTAAAATTTATAACCCCCCCAAACTCTCCAAAATATTATATAAAACCGTAAACAAAATAAAAAATCCGGAGATTTTTAAAAAGTAATCGCTCTTGCGGGCAAACTTGGCACTGAAAAAAATCAAAGCCAACAATGGTAAAATCCCGCCCATCACGAAAATCAACATAATCAAAACGCCCTCCCACGGATTGGCATTAACAATCACGCGCTCACTGACGAACAACGTGATGGCGCAAGGCAAAAGCACGGTCAGCATGCCCAAAAAGCCGGAATAAATATTTCGACCGCGTTGCAAAGAATTACTCCAATGATAACAACCGGGCACGTGAAAATTTTTAAAAGCGCCCACGCCCAACAATTGCAAAGCCAAAACAATCATCAAAGCGGACAAGGCCCACAAAACGACGTTCCCCAGCCAGGGCACGGTCAAAACATTTTTTCCCAAATATCCCAAAACAAATCCCAAAACCGCAAAAGCCAGCAAACGCCCGATAATGAAAATCAAATATGGTCGCAGCAATGATTTGCCCTGCTGATGTTCTTGCCAATGTTTACTCAATGACAACAACAACGAAGCGATCAAGGCACCGCAACAAGTCAAGCCGGCGGCAAATCCCAAAAACGCATACAACGGAATGATAAACATCCACTTGGAACTGCCATCCTCAAACCACGACGCGAAAAAAATATCCAAGCCGGCAAAAAATAAGGCTAAAGAAAATCCGATCACGCCAGACAGCCACAAGTTGGCCGGTTGGAGCGTGGGTGCGGCGCAAGCGCTGCATTGGTGATCTTCGTGGTGGTGGTTGTGCATAAGAAATTATAAAAATAAATTAATAATCGCCAAGCCGCCAATCGCCGCCCAAACAATATTAACGGTCATTGGTTGATAAGCTTTTTTATAATAACTGACGGCAATCATACCCAACGCGCCGGTCACGTTTAAAATCTGATAAGATAAATCGGCAGCCGAAATAAAAGAAAAACTGTTTAAAAAATAAGCGCCGATAATGGCCAAAGCGCCATACCAGCCAATGATTTCAATAAAAAGTTTTTTGTTCATTCTTTTATAATTATTGTGAGAAATACCTGGTCGGGCTAGTGGGCCCCCTCCGGGGATAAAATTTTGTATTACTCAAGCTTCGCCCAAGGCTCGCTTTCGTAAACAAAATCTAAACTTGAACGTCCAATATTCCCAATATTCACTGGTCGGGGTAACACGACTTG
>DAIPKK010000013.1:0-17959 GCA_036769805.1 Patescibacteria group bacterium | reverse complement strand
AGTGACCGCCGGTCAAACTTTGGCCGTAGCTGATTTAACGATTGCCGGTTTAACTTTGGAAGCCGCTCCCGGTACCCACGATAACGGTGCCGCCGAAGTGACTATTACCAACGGTTCTTCCGGTAACTCTAATCCGACTATCAGTGTTGTTTTAGATAGTAATGCCAGTGTGCAGCCTAACTATACCGCCGGTGCCAAAACTTTGGTAATTGCCGATGGCCAGTTGGAATCTTCCGCCACTCCCGGAAATTATAATATTGTGGTGATGACTTCCGCTGAAGTTGGTTTGGGGATGTTATATGTCGGTGATGACAACGATGTTTTGGTGACCGCGACCGTTACTCCGACCTTGTCTTTTATTATTCGTAATACCGGTGATACCGCTGACACCAATGAATGTCCGTTAGGTATTTTGACCACTTCAGGCGTGTCCACTTGTTCCTATCGTTTAGCAGTAGCGACTAATGCTTCTGGTGGTTTTCAAGTGCAAATTAATTCTGATGGTACCTTGAATAGTGGCGCCAATGATATTAATGCCATTGCTGAAGACGGGACAGTCACTGCCGGTACTGAAGGTTATGGTATTGCCGTGACCGGCGCGACCAGTGGCGGTAATAACGGTTCTGATGTTTATAACCAACCGGTGACTGAAGATGGTAATTTTAACGATGATGATACTCCGGTTCCGGCTGTAGCGACAAATTTTGTGTCATTTACCAATACTTTTGTGTATGTGCCATTCGGTACGGACGGTGATTTGACAGATACCACTTTGGTGACCCATCGTGCGGCGATCAGTGCCGGTACCCCGGCCGGTTTGTATGACCAAGTGGTGACTTATACCGTGACCGCGACTTTCTAAAAATTATTGTTCAGTAAGATAAGGAAAAATCCGTTGACACGCATCAGTCAGCGGATTTTTTTTTGTAAATTTTCATTTGTATGGAAACCTATTTTTTGCTATAATATTTATGTAGGTGGAAAGGGTTTGTTGTTTACAAAAACAAAGAAAAAACGTGGAAATTCCAGCCTTTAAGAAAATTAAAGAAATCTTTTTTGTGTGGCGAAATGTTTTCATTTTGACCGCGTTTTTATTTGCGTTTTTTGCGGTTTCAGTAATTCCTACTCAAGCGGCGATTCGTGATTCTTTGACTTATCAAGGAAAAATTTTAGATTCAAGTTTGTTGCCGCCGGTGGATGGAAATTATAATATGCAATTTACTATTTACGATAGTTTGAGTGGTGGTAATTTATTGTGGACGGAAACTTGGAATGGTGGCAATCAAGTGGCAATCAACGATGGTGTTTTTACAGTGGAGTTAAATAGTGTTTGTTCCAATTGGACCGGTGCTTGTGCCAGTAACGGTGGTGTTTCTTGGTCCAGTGATTCTTTGTATTTGGAAATCGGTTTTGATGCTGACGGCAATGGTTCTTTTGAAGAAACTTTTGCTCCTCGTAAAAGATTTACTGCTGTGCCCTATGCGCAGATGTCTGCTCGTTTGGAAACCGCCAGCAATGTTTTGTTCACCGATAACACCGATCACAGTTTGGCTTGGAATCAAGCGGCTGATCGAACTTTAACCGTGGAAAATACCAATGGTTCTAATGTCGCTAATTTGTCCGTGGAAGGTCAGGTGCGCGTGGGGCAATTTGCCTTAGCTCCGACCGCTTTAGGAAATGGTGCTTTGTATTACAATACTACCAGTCATAATTTATATTTATACCAAAACAGTGCCTGGCAGATTGTCGGTGGTGGGGGCGGGAGCGGTGATGCCATTTGGGATGCGGATACCGATACCGGTGTGCAAACAGAAGAAGGTGCTGATGAAGACAAAATTCGTTTTGATATTGGTAATAGTAGCGGTACCGCTTATCCGGATATTTTGGTTTTGGATGGAACTAACGGTTTTGTCTGGAATGACAGCGGTGCGGCTGCTTTGGATTTTCGCATTGAGGGAGATACCAATGCTAATTTGGTTTTTGTTGATGCCGGTGCGGATAAGGTTGGTTTTGGTAATAATGCGCCAGGGGCCAGGGTTGATATTACGGCCGCTGATGCCAATGCTTTGCGCATCAATCCTTACAATACCGGTGCCGGCAATATGGGCGAGTTGCAATTTATGGAATTGGTCGCCAATGGTAGTAATTATGTTGGCTTTAAAGCACCGGATAATATTACCACCAGTTTGGCTTGGGTTTTGCCGAACGCCGATGGTAGTAGTGGGGCGGTTTTAAAAACCGATGGTGCCGGTAATTTGGGATGGACGACTTCCTTGAAATCTTTGTGGGATGGTGATACTGATACCGGTATTCAAGTGGAAGAAAGTGCCGACGACGATACGATTAGATTTGACTTGGGTACCACCGCCGCCGACGCTTTGAAAATGACGCAAACCGCCGGTTTTGTCTGGAACGATTCTGGTTTGGATACTTTGGACGTGCGCATGGAAAGTGACACTGACGCCAATTTGTTTTTCTTGGATGCCGGTAATAATAATATTGGGATTGGCGAAGCCGCGCCTGACACCAACGCCAAGTTGGAAGTGGCTGGCAATGTGATGATGGATGACTATTTGTATTTCCAAAATACCACTACCGATTATTTACGTTTTGACGGCAGCAATTTTATTTTGAGTAATGATTTATTACCGAGCGCCAGCGGTACTTACAATTTGGGTTCTTCCACTATGCGCTGGGATAAAACTTACATCGGTGGAAATTCTTTGCATATCGGTGTTGATACCAATGACTATGATATTTCTTACGATACCGCTAATGCCGCTTTGGTTTTCAATGAAGCCGGAGAAAATACAGATTTGCGTTTGGAAGGTGATACTCATCAAAATTTATTGTTTGTTGATGCTGCCAATGATCGTGTGGGTTTTGGTATTGATGATACAACATTGTTTGATAATCGAGTAACAATTGAACATTCAACTACGGATGCGGTTTTGCGTTTGGTTGGCCCTGATGGAACTTATGGTTATGGGGCCAGGTTGCGTTTTGGTGACGGTGATTATGTGTATATGGATGAATATGCTGATGATAATTTTCAAATTTATTCGGAAGGAAACATGTATTTAAGTACTGCCACAACAGGGGGAAATATTTATATGCCGAAAGTTTATAGTAATATTGCTGGGACACCACGCCGTGCATTATATATTGATTCAACCGGTATGTTAGGCTATCAAGTGTCATCTGCTCGTTATAAGGAAAATATCGTTGATATGAGTAGTATTGATTGGTTGTATGATTTGCGACCGGTAAATTTTGATTATAAAGATCGTACGGAAACAAAATATGATAAAGAAGGAAACGCTTATACTGTAACTGTGCCGGGTGGTGATGAAATTGAGTATGGTTTGATTGCTGAAGAAGTGGCTTTAATTAATCCTGATTTTGTGAGTTATAACGAAGAAGGTGTAATAGAAACCGTTGAATATGATAGGTTGGTAACTCCGATGTTAAAAGCCATTCAGGATCAAAAGGCTGACATGGATCCTTTATTGGCGAGAATTCAAGTGATTGATAATGGTTTGGAAATTGCCCGTTCCGGAGCGGCTGATGAAGTTGATTCCTTGGTTTTGTATCAAGACAGTGCCGGTAGTGCCGGTTTGCATTTGGTTAAAATCGGTTCTGGTAGTTTAGGGCATCAAGCGGCCATTTATGTCAGTGGAAATAAAAATTCTTCAGCCGGAGATAATGATGGTATTCAATCCGGCTATGGTTTGTATGTGAACAGTGAAATGACAGGAACTTCTAAAATATTGGGCGTTGAAACCGATGATATTACCGGTGGAAAATTGGCTGATTCCGAAGCATTTTATGTGCGCGCCGATGGGGTGATTAAAGGTTATGGTGGTAGTTCTATTCCAAGTTTAACGGAAAATGGGGAATTTGGTTTTTATCGTAGTGGCGGAACCAATCGTATTTATTGGCGTGCTAATGGTCAAACCGCTTATGTTAATCGTTCCGGAACGGTTGCCGACTATTCCGAATTTTTTAAAACCAGAGATTTAACTTTACATGAGGATTGGGGGACTGTCGTTGTCACTGATAATGAGGGGAGTGAAATGAAAGTTTTGCGTTCGAATATTTACAAAGATAAAAATGTTTTGGGTGTCGTTTCCGAAGGCGGTACTCGTTACAATGATGATGAAGAAGGCATGCGTCACGAAGATCCGAATTACGTTAACATTGCCATGCTTGGTCAGTTGCCGGTGAAAGTCACAAATCAAAACGGACCGATTGCCGTCGGTGATTATTTAACCACTTCATCAGTGATTGGACATGCCATGAAAGCTGATCCGGGCGATCCGATTTTGGGTATTGCCATGGAGCCGTTCAGCGGTAGCGTTGGTTCCTCGGAAGGAAAAATCAATTGTTTATTGTCCAGGAATAACCAAGGAAATATTTCCACTTTGTTGAAAGATTTGCAGGAGAGAAAAACTTTAACGGCTGAGGAGGTTTTAGCGGTAATCAATAATGAGAGTTTTGCTGTTAACTATTTGGTCATGACTAAGGGTGAAGTGATGGAAGGATTGAAAGTGCATGGCGAATTGGAATTGGATCATCAAAATATCGGTTCGGCCGTGGTTTTGGCCGGCGAGCAACGAGTGCGCGTTTATTTCCCGGAAAATTTCCGCGTAAAACCGATTGTCACGGTTAGTCCGGAATTGACGTCTGATAATGAAATTTTCTTTGATTTTCAATACTTATTATATGATGTGAACGCCGATGGTTTTTCCATTAAATTAAATCAACCGTTGGATTATGATTTAAGATTCAATTGGCAGGCGTTCGCGCAAGCTGATTACAGTGACAGTTTTGAAATTGATATTCCCGCTGCTACGCCGGTTAGCCAGACTCAACCATTGGTCAGTTTTGATTGTCGGGCGGATAATTTGAGTGCTTGCGTGACCGCTCGTGATTGTTGGCAATTCGCCGATATTGCCAAGTGGACCGGTAGCGCTTGTGTTTTGAAATAGTGAGAATAATTTAAGCTAATGCTAAAATTTTAGGAAATCGTTATGAACAGACAAATTCAAATTTTAATTTTCACCTTAATTTTCAGCGTTTTTCCATTTGTGGGGAAGGCGGCATATTTAACCCAAGTCTCCGACCACGTCAGCCGCCACGCCCTGAACGTCGCCTCCGACCACGAAATTACTTTTACCACGCCCAGTGGCGTTCATGCGTCTTCCCGCAGCATTGTTATTCATTTTCCAACGTCTTTTAACAAGTCCACCGTTGATTATACTGACATTGATTTTTTTCATGGTCCAGTCACCGGTTACGAAACCCCGGAAACTTTAGCAGCCGCGCCCGGCGTGGGTGTTTGGGGGGTTGCTTGGTCCGGTAATAATTTGACTTTCACTTCACCGACCAATGCCGCTGTTAATGAAATTTCCGCTAATGATAAAGTGAAAATTATTATTGGTTTGAACGCGCTCGGTGGCAACGCGCAAATTATCAATGCCTCCAGCAGCGGTTCTTATCCGGTAAACATTGATGGAACTTTTGGTGATCGTTGGTTTTTCGCTTTGGCTGTTACTAATGATCAGGTGAACGTAACCGCTAATAATAATATTGATGTTACCGCACCAAATGTTCAGGTTTTAAGTCCTAACGGTGGTGAAGTTTGGTATAATGATACGGTTTATAACATTACCTGGAACGCCAGTGATGACGTGGCTTTGGATCCTAATCCGATTTATTTGTATTATTCCATTAACAACGGTTCCAGTTGGAATTTAATCGCTTCCAATTTAGCAAATTCCGGAAGCTACGCTTGGACACTTCCGAATATAAATTCACAATACGTCAAAGTGCGAGTCAGTGCTTATGATAGCAGTGCCAATCTTGGCTCGGATGAGAGCGATGGCTTTTTTACAATTCGTCCGCGCTCCAGCGGGACCAATCCCTTGTGGCTGGAGGGTGAATCTTTAGGCTATGTTGAAGAGCAATTGCGTTTACCGTTATTGGACGGGAGTGGTTGGGCTTATCCCGGTGATTTGGTGAAAACACCGGAATACACGACCGTTTATTTGTTCGGTTATGATGGTATGCGCCATTATTTCCCGAACGAGCCAACTTTTAAAACTTGGTTTTATGATTTTTCCAAAGTTAAGATTGTAAAATTGGAAGATTTAATTCAATTGCGTTTGGGAAAAAATATTGTGGCTCGCGCCGGTGTGAAATTGGTGAAAGCTTATACCGCTCCGGATGTTTATGCGGTTTCTTATAACGGAGTTTTGCATCGTGTTCCTGATGAAAATGTGGCGCGACAAATGTATGGTGCTGATTGGTCTAAAAAAATCATGGATATTCCCGATGTTTTTTGGGGTGATTACGCGTTTTCCGGCGATGATTTAACAACGGCGGTTTATCCGTTGGGCACTTTGATTAAATACCCAAATCAAGCGCCGGTTTATCTTTTGAGTGCTAATGGGAAACGTCATCTTGCCAATGAGTATGCTTTTTATGATAATGAATATTATTGGTCGTCGGTGCTGGAAGTTCAGGAAAGCTATGTTTATGCCGATGACAGCAAAATTAATTTTAGAGAAGATAATTTGAATAATCCGTATTATGTCAGTGTGCGATAAAAATTTTTGGGTTGGGATGATGGTGGCCGGTTTTTTGACTTGTCCGTTTTTGGCGTTCGGTGCGATGAGCAGTGGTAATTACCAAATATTTGCCGATGGTTTTATGTATGCCGGTGATTCGGATTTGAATTCCAGTAATTATATGATGGTCGCGGGAGGCGGGGAAATCGGGATGGGCTTGTCTGATTCCGCCAATTATTCTTTGCGCGCCGGCACGCCGGCGATTGACCGTGAACCTTCCATCGGGATTACGATGAGTCCGGACCGTTTGGATTTTGGAGTCTTATCAAGTGCCGGCGCGTCCGCCGTCAGTAATAGTTTGCAGGTTTTTTCCAATTCCCACAGTGGCTATATTTTGAAAATTTACGGACAAACTTTGAGCAGTGGGGCGAATACCATTGATGAGATAGGCGCCGCGGCCCAGGCCTCCGGTCCGGGAACGGAGCAGTTTGGCGTGAATTTGGTGGCTAACACGGTGCCGGCGATTGGCGCGGCGCCGGTGTTGCGACATGCCGTTTTGGACAGTGATTATGGAACTGCCAATCAGTTCGCTTTTACCGACGCTGACACGGTAGCGACCGCCAGTAAACCGTCGCGCGATAGTTTCACGGTTTCCTACATCGCTAATATTGCCGGGGGGACGGCTGCCGGTCTTTATCAAACCGTTGTTACCTTTACTTTGACATCAAATTTTTAGTGTGCGATAAATAATATAAGATAATAATAAAATTAACGAATCACTTATGAAAATGTTTTTCAAAGGATTTCTACCGGCCTTGTTTCTGAGCTTGTTTTTTATGGTCAATCAAGCGTCCGCCATTACTTTACACACTTTGAAAATTGAGGCGAGCGTGGAGCCGGGCGAGCAAATCGTTGAGAATATCAAACTTTTTAATGATCAAGAAAAACCTTTGGTTTTATATCCGTTTACCGAAGCTTTTAAGGATTCCGGTGATGAAAGCGGTAATCCGACTTTCGTGCCCGTTGATCCGGATTTAAACGCTTTACCTAATTGGGTGATTTTCAATTCTGAGGTTTACACCATTCAACCGGGTGAGTATTTGGAATTTCCGGTAATTATCAATATTCCGAAAAATGCCGAACCGGGCGGACATTATGGCGTGATTTTTTTCGGTACGGTGCCGCAAAGTGAGAGCCGCAAGAGTGGTGTGCAATTGGGCATGAAAATCGGGGTGTTGGTGATTATTGATGTCGCCGGTGACGCTGAAGAAGATGTTTCTTTATTGAGTTTTCAAACCAAGGCGGAGCAGTCCCTGTTCAACCATTTGCCGGTGACTTTTGAAACTCGTTTGCAAAATGATGGCAACGTCCACGTCAAACCAAGTGGCGTTATTACCATTCGCAATTTATTCGGTGGCGTGGCGGCGGAAATCCCATTTAACAGTCAAGATGGTAATTTATTGCCGGAAACCAAGCGTAAATACGAAGATATTTGGTTTAAAGATTTGCAATTTTATGATGCCGGTGCCGCCTCCGACAGTAATCAAAGTTTTTTTGATAAATTGCAACTGGAATGGAATAATTTTGCTTTGGGATATTACAAGGCTTCGGTCAAAATGAATGTCGGTCGCCAAACGGAAAATTATTTGATGGCGGATACCGGTTTTTGGGTTTTTCCGTGGCGCGTTTTAACAATCTTTATTTTGGGCTTAATTTTATTGGTGTTGTTGTTTAAAGTTTATAATTATTCAGTGATGAAAAAGGCTTATCAAAAAGCCAAAAAAGATTTAGCCAAAGAATCTAAAACAAAAGAATAAAAAAACAAAATGTGGCGCGTTTTCTTTATCGCTTTGTTGGTGTGTTTGCCGATGGCCGTGTGGGCTTATTCGGCCGGTATTGAAGCGCGTGTTTTGCCAAATGAAGAAGCGAATATTTTGACGGTTGAACATTTTGAAATTAAAGATTTGGGAGAGAATAGTGTTTCTTTTGATGTGAAAACCAATTTGCCGTCGCAAGTAAAATTACTTTACGGCCCGAACTGGCAAAAAGATGTCACTTTTGAATTGCCGGAACAAACGGCCGAGCATTATTTTACCATTGAAGAGCTGCGTCCGGCCACTTTGTATTATTATCGTTTATATTTATTTAATGATAACGACAGTATTTCTTTGGGGGATCAGGTCTTTAAAACCGCCGGCCAGCCACGCATTGACTGGTTGGATAGCACTTCCGCCGGCCTTGATTCAACTTATAAAGCGCACAATACTTTGCCACCAGATACGGCTGTTTCGGTTCCGGAGCGACCCCAAAGCGCTATAACCGGTGATTTGTTTAGTATTGCCGATTTGGCTTTTCTGTTACTTTGTCTGTCAGTTTTTTTGCTATTGTTAGCAATAATTAAGCATTACAAGAAGGAAATTAAGGGCTAATTTCCCCCCTTGCCAAGTAGGGGCGCCTTGGGCTATAATGAAAATTAGTTTTAATCTCTAAGGTTTTTTATTTTATGGATACAAATTTGCCTCAAGGTGAGCCTAGCGTTGGTCAATATGATTACTATTTGAAAAAATTCGGAGGAATTTTCTTTGAGTTGGTTAAGGTGACAGTTTTGGCTTTGGCGATTGTCGTGCCGATTCGTTATTTTTTGATTCAACCTTTTTATGTCAAAGGGGCTTCAATGGAGCCTAATTTTCATGATAATGAATATTTGATTATCAATGAAATCACTTATCGTTTGGCTGAACCGAAGCGTGGTGACGTGGTGGTTTTCAAGTATCCGCGTGATCCGGAACAATATTTTATCAAACGCGTTATTGGCATGCCCGGTGAAAGCGTCAAAATTGACAATGGTTTGGTTTATTTAAAAACCGTTGGGGGCGAGGATTATCAATTATTGGATGAAAGTGCTTATTTGGATGGTTATGTTAAAACTTATCCCAATTTGGAATTGACAATGAACGAGGGAGAATATTTTTTAATGGGGGATAACCGCAGTGCCAGTTTGGATTCCCGTATTTTTGGGGCGGTGGGCCGTGATTTTATTGTGGGAAAAACCTGGTTGCGGGCTTGGCCATTGGATAAATTGAGTAATTTTAAAGATGTTAATTACGATTTGAATAATTAATTTTTAAATAATTTTTATGCCTAGAGTCAAAAAGAACATTAACACCAATCAGATTTTGGAGTTGGATAAAAAATTGAAACGCAAAAAACCTTTGCAAACTTTAAAAGGTATGCGTGATTTATTACCATCCGAGCAAAAGTATTGGGATTATGTTTTGGAAAACATTCGTGGTTTCGCGAAATTATATAATTATGGTCGGATTGAAGTGCCGATCATGGAAAGCACGGATTTGTTTGTGCGCTCTATCGGTAAGGAAACCGATGTTGTCAGTAAAGAAATGTATTCATTTGTTGATCAAGGTAAGGAAAAAATCACTTTGCGTCCGGAATTGACGGCCTCGGTGGTGCGTGCCTATATTCAACATGGCATGCCGAATTTACCGCAACCGGTAAAATTATATTATGATGGTCCGGTGTTTCGTCATGATAATCCGCAATCCGGTCGTTATCGCCAATTTTATCAAGCCGGTTTTGAAGTGATCGGAGAAAACGGTCCGGCGGTTGATGTGCAATTATTGGTTTTAGGCGCGAAGTTTTTTAAAGATTTGGATTTGGAAGTGGATTTGCATTTGAACAGTATGGGTTGTCCGGAATGCCGAGAAGAATATCGTAAAGTGTTGATTAAATATTATAAACCTTTCCGTAATAAAGTTTGTAAGACTTGCAAGGTGCGTTTATCAAAAAATCCGTTGCGTTTGTTGGATTGCAAGGAAAAACAATGTCAGACTTATCAAGAGAACGCTCCGAAAATGGTGGATCATTTATGTGAAACCTGCAAAGTCCATTTTGATAAAATCAAAGAATATTTGGATGATTTGAAAGTGCCGTATGTTTTGGATCACACCTTGGTGCGTGGTTTGGATTATTATACTCGTACCGTTTTTGAGTTTGTTTCCGGAGCCAAGCAAGGTAAACGTCAAAACGCTTTGGGCGGTGGCGGTCGCTATGATTTATTGGTGGAGCAGTTGGGCGGACGTCCCACGCCGGCGGCCGGGTTTGCAATCGGTTTGGATCGCGTGATTCTTGCTTTGAAGGAAAAGAATTTTAAATTGCAAGATGATTATAAAGTGGATGTGTTTATCGCCCAAATCGGTGATGTCGCTCGTCGTAAAGCGATGCGTATTTTTGATGACTTAAATAAGAAAGGCATTAAAGTCGCGGAAAATTTTGTTAAAGACAGTTTGAAAGCCCAATTGGAATATGCCAATCGTTTGGGCGTGAAATTGGTTTTGATTTTGGGACAACAAGAAGTGATGGATAACACTGTTTTGTTGCGTGATATGGAAGGTGGTGTGCAAGAAACCATTGCCATTGATAAACTGGCCGCGAAATTGAAGGATAAGGTGAAGCAATATAAGTAATATAAAAAAATCCCCAAGCGATGCTTGGGGTTTTTTGAAATTGTGATGTGGCCGCGAGCTACTTGATGTAGTCCGCGTAGTTGTTGCCGCGCGCCTTGGTGTTGTG
This sequence comes from Patescibacteria group bacterium, assembly GCA_036769805.1. Classification (GTDB taxonomy): domain Bacteria; phylum Patescibacteriota; class Patescibacteriia; order DYGC01; family DYGC01; genus DYGC01. The sequence continues at coordinate 6,800 of DAIPKK010000013.1, read as the reverse complement.
TTCCACGACGTGGCCGTTGCCTTGCAAGTGCCCGGTCGGGACCATTTTGATGGTTTTGAACTGGCGTTGAATCACGCCCTTGTTCTCGGCCATGCGCCGGAACACGTCTTGCGCGTCGGGTGTGGCTTTGGCAAGCGCGTGGAAGTACCTTTGCCAGAGAACATTGCGTTCTTCCGGCGGAGTGAGTTGGTGCATTTTCAGCACCAGTGTTTCCGCTTCCTGAGCGAACTTTTTCTCGTCATCGCAGTCGCCGTGCGGGCAGAGATCCTGAGCCAGATGGAGCAACATGTTGGGGATATCTTCATCATCCGCGCCCAACACCACGACGAAATCCGCCTCTTCCAGCGAGGTGGGGTTATCGTAGCGATTGTGTTTTTTCAACCGTTCGAGATCTCCCAGCAGGCAGACTTTGGCATCACTGTTTCGCAGACGCATGTACACGTAGTGCGTGCCAATAATTACATGTTTTCTGATTGTTTGTGTTCGAAACGAGAAACGTAAAGCTGACATGTTAACCCTCCTTTCAGCTTTGTGCCTACATTAAAGATCTTTTTTGGGATTTGGTCAAGTTGTTTTTATCACTTGTTTTTGGTAGATAAAATTGCTTTTTGTGATTTTTTTTGTTAATTTTAATACTTACAAGAAGGGAGGGACATCATGCCAGAAACTTTTTCTGAGTTGACCGCTTTTAAAGTTGCCGGCTATCGGCATTTTGCGGAAAACAACTGGAAGCAGGCGTTGGCGTTTTTTCTGAATGGTGTATGGTCGGGGGAACCGAAAATCATGAGAAATCCGCAATTCTATTTTGCGGTTTTGGAGGTGAATCTCTGTCTAAACAAAAAAACCAGGGTATATTATTTGGATTGTCCGCCCGGTGATTGTCGGATTTTGTGTCCTCGCCCGATTTTTTCCGAAGCGCAGATTTGCGTCTGTTTCAACCAGCAGCTGGACGTGGAAGAAGCTTTGAAGATTTTTATCAATCGGCGCACTTGTCGGATGTTGGAATTTTGGCTTGTTCCCAAAAAGTTGTTCTTGTGGCGGGATGATGATGAGTTTTTGCATTGTCAGGTGGATGATATTTCCGTCGCCGACAAAAAATTGTTGCGCAAGATTTGAATGATTATTCATAACAGCTTTGACCGGCTGTTCTTTTTTTAAAAAAAAATCGCCGCGGGTTTTCGGCGATGGGATAATGATTTTTTTGAGTTCTCGTATTTTAGTCTTGGCCGTCGTCGAGGAGAATTTCGTTGTTGATGAAAATCTCACGGCCGTCGGGGCAGGGCTGTTCCCCGAAAACTTCAAGCAGTTGACCGTAGGTGTAGATTACCCATTGGTTGCGTCGGTAAAGGGGGAGCGGCGGAGTGAGCGAGTGCTCGCAGTAGTGCTTGTAGGCGTTGTGTCCCCAGTGGGTTAATCGCACTTTAACCTTAGTTTCTGCGGTGAATTGTGTCATTGGAAAACTCCTTTCGGTGAGTGATTTTATAATATTGAATTTGTGCTTTTCTGTCAATTGTGGGAATTTTTATAATTTCCTTGATTTATTTGGCAAAAAGCTAAATTTTCGCTATAATGTAAACTGGACGCAATCAAGCTGTTTTTTGATTGCCGTATCGTGTTTTCAAAAACAAAAATAAAATATTTTTAACTAAAAAATCATTATGGCACAAGAGCTATTTACCGGCTTGGATATTGGATCAAATTCCATTCGCGTGGCGGTTGGACAGTATATGAACAACGGTCACGATCGTCCGGTTTTGCAAATAATCGGCGCGGCTGAATGTCCGTCCGCCGGCATCAACAAAGGTGTGATTACCAGCATTGAAGACGCGGTGTCGTCTTTGTCAACTTGTTTGGATCAGGCGGAACGTTTGGTCGGACAACCATTGACCAGCGCTTGGGTAAGCTTGGCCGGTTCCGGTGTGCTTTTGCAATTGGGTAAGGGCGTGGTGGCGGTGTCCAATCCGGAAGGGGAAATTCAGGATGATGATGTGGAACGTGTTTTGGAATCGGCGAAAATGGTTTCAACTCCTTTGAACTATGAAACATTGCATATTTTACCGCGTAATTTTTTGGTTGATGGTCAAGGTGGAATCAAAGATCCGGTCGGCATGTCAGGGATGCGCTTAGAAGTGGAAACCCAGATTGTCCAATGTTCCAGTACTTTGAGTAAAAATTTACGTAAATGTGTTTATCGTACCAGTTTGGAAATTGAAGGTTTGGTTTTGTCATCTTTGGCGGCCGCTGAAGCGACCTTGAGTCAAAAACAACAGAATTTGGGTGTTGCTTTATTGGATATTGGCGCCAACAGCACCAATATTTTGGTTTTTGAAGAAGGTAATATCATTTTGTCCAGCACCATTCCTTTGGGGGCCAATCATATCACTTCCGATATCGCTATTGTTTTAAGAACATCCATTGATACGGCCGAAGAAGTCAAAGTGAAATATGGTTATGCCGTGCCCAATGAAGTGCGTGATGAAGAATTGGATTTATCGCAAATCAGTGATGAACAGATGACAGTTTCCCGTAAATTTGTGGCGGAAATCATCAATGCTCGTTTGCAAGAAATTTTTAAACGCGTTGATAAGGAATTGAAGAAAATCAATCGTAGCGGTTTGTTACCGGCCGGTGTGGTTTTGGTCGGTGGTGGCGCGAAATTGCCGGGCATTTTGGAAGTGGCCAAAGATACTTTGCGTTTACCGGCGATTTTGGGTTATCCGCAGAACGTGGTGAGTGCCATTGATAAAGTAAATGATGTTTCTTTTGCGACAGCCGTCGGTTTGGTAATGTGGGGCAGTCGTTGGGGGAACGGCCAAACTGAACGTTCCGGTAAGAGTAAAGAAGTTTTAGGCAAGATGAAAAAGTGGTTTAAGAATTTATTGCCATAAATTATTATCAGTTTGACTATATTTGGTATTCACGAAGTTTGACACTGCCGGAAAATTATAAGATAATTATATCATCAAGAAAATTCATCAAAATCATCTATAAATATAAAAAATTATGGCTCAAATTAAACCCGAAATAGAGACATTTGCCAAAATAAAAGTGGTCGGCGTGGGTGGCGGTGGCGGTTCGGCCGTTAATCGCATGGTGTCATCCGGCATCAAGAATATTGATTTTATCGCGTTGAACACTGACGTTCAGGCTTTGTATCATAATTTGGCCAATACCAAATTGCATATCGGTAAGAATTTGACTCGTGGTTTGGGCGCCGGCATGAATCCGGATATCGGTAAGCGCGCCGCTGAAGAATCACAAAATGAAATTAAAGAATTGTTGAAAGGCAGTGATATGGTTTTCATTACCGCCGGTATGGGCGGGGGGACCGGTACGGGTGCGGCGCCGGTGGTGGCCAGTATCGCTAAAGATTTAGGCGCGTTGGTGGTGGGCGTGGTTACCAAACCTTTTGGTTTTGAAGGTAAACAACGCAGCATGTTGGCTGATGCCGGTTTGCAAAGTTTGTCCGAAAGCGTGGATACTTTGATTACCATTCCCAATGAAAGATTATTTCAAATCACTGATAATAAATTATCTTTACAAGAAGCTTTTTTCTTGGCTGATGATGTTTTGCGTCAAGGTATTCAAGGAATTTCCGATTTGATCAGTTTGCATGGTTATGTGAATGTGGACTTCGCCGATGTGCGTTCCATTATGGAAGGCACCGGTTCCGCTTTGATGGGCGTGGGTGTGGCGCGTGGTGAAAATCGCGCGGTGGAGGCGGCCAAGGCGGCCATCACCAGTCCGTTGTTGGAAATGTCCATCGATGGTGCCAAAGGCATTTTATTTACAATTACCAGCAATACCGATTTGGGTGTCTTTGAATTTGATGAAGCGGCCAAAATTATTACCGCGACCGCCGATCCGGAAGCGCGTATTATTTTCGGTACGGTGATTGATGAGGCTTTGGGGGATGCGGTGCGTGTCACTGTGATTGCCACCGGTTTTGAAGGTAAAAACGATCCGAACAAGCCGGCCGTGTATAATCAACCGGCCTTTGTGTATAAGACCTATCAAAACAAGCCGTCGGAAATTAAAGTTGATGATAAATTGGAAAGATATAATAGTGCCAATGTTGTGACCGATACCAGCGCTTTGTTCCGTCAAACTGTCAGTGGTAACACCGTTAAACCGCGGGCCGTTGATTTGGATGAAACTTTTGATCGTCCGGTGGACGTGGAACGTGAGAATCAGGAATTGCGTCATAAACAATTTGTGATGGAAGATAGTGCTCCGGTAAAAAATCGCCCGGCCATTCAACAGGATGATATGCCGATGACCAAAAAGAATGTAAATTCATTACCGGAAAATAACAATAATGACTCTGGAGATATTGATGATGACATTCCGGCGATTATTAGAAATAAGATGTTAAATTTTTAAAACGTGATTGATAAAAAAAGAAAGTGCAAAATGCACTTTCTTTTTTTTTATGGCTACAAACAACCAACCCCCGGAGGGGGTAAAACGTGATGGGGCGCCACCCATCTACCCAAATTCCCCCAAAATTACCGTATTTTTGCGCACTTGTGACACACTACATATTGTGCTACACTACTAGCACATAACCAAACATCTTGTAAAAACTTAATAAAAACAGAAATCCTATGATCTGTCCAGCCTGCCACTACGAAGACACAAAAGTGATTGATTCGCGCTTGGTCGCGGAAGGGACTTTGGTGCGTCGTCGTCGCGAGTGTCCCAAGTGCAATTGTCGTTTTTCCACGATTGAAAGTTTGCAGTTGTTGAACTTGACGGTGGTCAAACGTGACAGTCGCCGCGAGCCCTATGACTCCAACAAGATTTTGGAAGGTTTGAAAAAATCTTTTAAGAAGCGTCCGTTCTCGGATGATGATATTCGTCGGGTGCTTTTTGAAATTGAAAAAGAAATTCAAGTGAAAGCCAAGCGTGATGAAATCGGTAGTAAGCAAATCGGTGAGATTGTGATGGATGCTTTGCGTAAAGAAGACAAAGTTGCCTACATTCGTTTTGCTTCGGTGTGCCAAGGCTTTGACAACATTGAAGAATTTGATCAAGCGATTAAGCAAGTTTTATAAATAATTAATTTAGGGTCCTAATTTATGTCCGCAAAACAAACAGAAAAACCTAAAATTAGTCAGCTTTTAAAACGTGATGGTCGGATTGCAAAATTTGAGTTGGGGAAAATTGAGAATGCAATTTTCAAAGCCGCTCAGGCAGTCGGCGGTCATGATCGGGAATTGGCTAATCAGTTAGCGGTAAAAGTGGAAGAAGAATTAAATCGTCGTTTTCATGCGCGATCAATTCCTTCCGTAGAAGAAGTGCAAGATATTGTAGAGAAAATTTTGATAGAGGAAGGTCATGCGGCTACGGCCAAGGCTTACATTTTGTATCGGGAGCAACATAATCGTTTGCGTGATATGGAGAAGTTAATCAACTCCACGGAGCTGGTTGGAAAATATTTGGATGAGATGGATTGGAAAATCAAAGAAAACAGTAACATGAGTTTTTCGTTACAGGGTTTGAACAATTACATTTCTTCTGAGGTGACCGCTGATTATTGGATGAACGCCGTTTATCCACCGGAAGTGCGCAACGCTCACGTTAATGGTGATTTCCATTTGCATGATATGCAATTGTTAGCTTCCTATTGTTGCGGTTGGGATTTGCATGATTTGTTGATTAAAGGGTTTGGTGGTGTTCCCGGAAAAGTGGAAGCCAATCCGGCCAAACATTTTCGTTCCGCTTTGGGACAAGTGGTAAATTTCTTTTACACTTTGCAAGGTGAAGCGGCCGGCGCCCAAGCGTTTTCCAGTTTTGATACTTACTTGGCACCGTTTATTCGTTATGACAAATTATCTTACACGGAAGTAAAAGATGCTTTGCAGAATTTTGTCTTCAATATGAATATTCCGACGCGCGTCGGTTTTCAAACACCGTTCACCAATATTACTTTGGATTTGTATGTGCCGAATATGATGAAAAATGAAGCGGTAATTATCGGTGGTGTGCCGCAAAAAGAAACTTACGGTGACTTTCAAGAAGAAATGGATATTTTCAATGCCGCTTTGGTGGAAGTCTTGAGCTCCGGTGATGCCAAAGGACGTGTTTTCACTTTCCCGATTCCCACTTACAATATCACTAAAGATTTTGATTGGAATCGGCCGATCGTTGATAAAATTATGGAGATGACCGCCAAGTATGGTATTCCGTATTTTTCCAATTTCGTGAACAGCGATATGAATCCGGAAGACGCGCGCTCCATGTGTTGCCGTTTGCGTTTGGATAATCGTGAATTAAGAAAACGCGGCGGTGGTTTGTTCGGGGCCAATCCTTTGACCGGTTCCATCGGGGTGGTGACCATTAACTTGCCACGCTTGGGATACTTGGCCGAAGATTTGGAAGATTTCAAAAAACGTTTGTTGAATTTAATGGATTTGGCCAAACAAAGTTTGAACATCAAACGTAAGATGATTGAACGTTTGACTGAAATGGGTTTATACCCATATTCACGTCATTACTTGGCCGGCATCAAACAACGTTTCGGTGAATATTGGAAGAATCATTTTAACACCATCGGTTTGGTTGGTATGAACGAAGCTTTGGTGAATTTAATCGGACAACCGATCACCAGTGATGTCGGTTTGAAAACCGCCCAAGAAATTTTGATGTTTATGCGTGAGCAGATGTCACGTTATCAAGAGGAAGATGGAATTTTATTTAATTTGGAAGCGACACCGGCCGAAGGAACGGCTTATCGTTTGGCACGTTTGGATAAAGAAAAATTTGCCGATATTATTTGCGCCAATGAAGAAGCTTAT
>DAIPKK010000055.1:0-4032 GCA_036769805.1 Patescibacteria group bacterium | reverse complement strand
GCGATTTCGTTCCATAAAGTCCAAGCGTGACATGCTGCTGTTAAAAGTATATTTGTGATAAATCTCGGATTTCGGCACCAAAACATTGCGACCACCGGCATACCAGGTCAACAAACCCAAATACACATCTTCGTGATACATCCATAAATATTCTTCCAAAAACCCAATTTTTTTCAACCACGCGCAGCGAATCATCACGCCCGCCCCGGACGGATAAGCGATTTCCCGAATATCATCGCTTAAATTATCAGTTTCCAAATTTCCGCCGGCATAGCCAAAACCCAAATAATGATAATAGTTTCCGCGACTGTTTATTTTACTGTGATCGCTGAAATACAAAATTTTTGATTGCGCCGTTTGAATAGTCTGATCATTTTCCATCGCTTCCACCAACGGCTGAATAAAATCCTTATGCACCCCGACATCCTGATTCAACAAATAAACATAATCATAATTCTCCTCCACCGCCTGCCGCAAACCACGATTGGAATTGACGCAAAAACCGCCGTTCATCGAGGCACGACGGGCTAAAATTTGTTCCGGATATTTTAATTTGCCGATCATTTCTCGTAAAACTTCAAAAGTATCATCCGGCGAAACATCATCCCAAATCACCACTTTATACAAATCTTTAGGATAAGTGATTTCATCCAAAGTGGACAACAAATCGGGTAAATATTCTTTACCTTTAAAAATCGGAATAACAATTAAAACTTTTTTATCAAACATATTAATCTTTTTTCTTATGAGCCTTATCTTGAGCCAAGTGACTGACCAAATCACTGATTTGACGTTCCACTTGGTTAATCTTCAAAAACAATTTAAAAATCAAAGCGAAAATAAATAAAATTGACAAATAAATCAATAAATCCGCGCCACGCCCCGTACCGAATAAATTCGCCAACCAATCGGCGATAGCGGGCTCAATCGCCACCACCAAAACGGCGCACCAAGCGACAAACCACTTAATGGACGAAAACCAATCCATATTACCGCGCCGAATCTGCCAAAACAAGCTGATAATTCCCAGCACCGACAAGGCGATTAAAAGGTATTGCAACAAAAACATATTTTAAAATTTATTGATGAACAAATCCCAAATGATTTTCCAAACATCCTTAAAACTTTGACCTTTTTTCAAAGAATACTCACTATAATTGATTTTGACGGGAATTTCCTGATATGGCAAGCGCTCGGTTTTAATCAAACGCAAAATTTCCGAATTATGCGCCATGCGATCATTTTTCCAGCGCAAACGCTCCGCCGCCTGGCGACTTAAAGCCCGAAAACCATTTTGCGGATCACTGTAATTAACCCCCAAGACCACTAAATTGAAAACTTTCGCGCCGGTCAACAATAATTTTCGATGCCAAGGCATTTGAATCACTTCACTGCCGGCCATAAAGCGCGAACCCAAAACCACGTCCCTACGGGCGTTCACGTGTTCCACAAAGCGCGCAATATCCTCCACCGACATCTGCCCGTCGGCGTCAAAATGCACAATCACTTGAGCACCTTGCTGCCGCGCGAAATCAGTGCCGGTGCGCAAAGCCGCGCCCTGCCCGCGATTAATAATGTGACGCAAATAAAAAACCGGATAATTCTTAACGATTTCTCCGGTGCGATCGCGGGAACAATCGTCCACCACGACAATATTAAAATAGTTGGCAGCCAGCAACTTTTGCAAAACCGATTCAATCACGGCGGCTTCATTATAAGCCGGAATCACAATAAATACCGAAGCATTCTCCATAAATTTTATTTACTTTCAAATTTGACCAGGCCCATTTTAGACATTGTATCTTCAATTGTCTTCACCAAACCATCGTTGATGCTGACAATCGGAAACCAGCCGATTTTGGACTTGGCGACGCTTAGATCCGGAACCGGTTGCTGCTTCATAAACGGCAAGGGCGGCTCCACTCTTACTTTACTATTTGATTCCGTTAATGACAAGATTTGATTGACCACGTCCACCAAACGGTAAGCATCCGAACTGCCCAGATTTACCGGCAACTGATAGTCGGATTTATCCATGACTTTCATGATGCCGCTGATCATATCATCAATATAAACAAAGGATGAAACCTGATCGCGACCACCGTAAAGCACCACTTCCTTATGATTTAAAGCACTTTGAATGACATCCGGAATCAAATGCCCGAAACCGACGCCCATGCGCGGTCCAAACGTTCGGAAAATCCGACCGATATGCACCTCAAATCCGTATAAAGAGCCATAATTGACCACCAAACTCTCGGCAAAACGTTTTCCTTCCTCATACGCGGCACGCGGGCTCATCGTGTCCACGGCGCCAAAATCGTTTTCCGTCACCACCACCGCTTGGTCCTCGCTACCGCCATAAACCACGGAAGAGGAAGCGAAAAAATATTTAGACTTATACTTGGCGGCGATTTCCAAAGTGTTAATCACTCCGATACTGTTACTCAATAAAGTCATTTCTTTCAGTTTTTCAAAATCCTTAGGCACATTGGGACAAGCCAAATTATAAATTTCCTGCACCCCACTGCCATCCAAATTAAACGGACCCAATTCCGGAAATTCATTCAAATCAAATTCATCATTGATGTCCAAACGTAAATACTTAAAATTTTCATACTGCAAAAACGGCCGAATATTATCCACCGAACCGGTCACCAAATTATCAGCGCAAATAACATTATGACCCTGCTTAAGCAAGGTTTGGCAAAGATGCGAACCGATAAAGCCCGCTCCACCAAAAACAATCACATTTTTCGCCATACAAAATATTTTTATTTTTAATTATTGATAATAATTCTATTCCAAAGTGCCAAAAGGCATTTCCATCCGTTGGTAATCACCGATATTTCCCAAATCCTCCGCCTCCAAAAGAGTTTCCGGTTCGGGATGATTATATGGCAAACGGTAATTCCAATATTTAACTTGCACCGCCGGCTGCATTAAAACCGGCTCAATTTTTTTGGCGTAAAGCAAACCGGCCACGGCGATTCCCAAAAAAGTAATCAGTAATAATCCTTGATAACCTAAATCCCTTGTCCAATCCATATGATTATTTTTGATTAAAAGTTAATTCATCCACGACCATAATTTGACGATACAAATTATTCTCGCGTTTCTTTTTATTACTGGCACTGATCTTCAACATATTGATTCCGGAATGCAATTTCACTTCTTTTTTAAAATAACCGCTATCATCGTTCAAAACCATTTCTCCGTTAATACTGATATCAATACCGGGCTCGGTCATACCCTCAATCACGATTTGTCTCTCTTTGGTAATTAAATTATCTTGAGGAGAAATAATTTCCAACTTTGGCGGCTGAAAAGAATAATAAAAATTCCAAGTGAAATAAGCACCGATTACCAAGACCACCACCGCAAACATACTGTTTAAAATAATTCTTGGAAAATTAATCAATGAAGTAATGCGCTGCAACAAAGAAACCTGCCCGGGCAAAACATCAATTTTCTTTTTATTTGTTTTACCGAGCTGTCCGCAAATTTTTCTTTCGGCCAAATACATCGCCCACAAACGTTCACTGTTTTGATTTAAATAATCAGCATATTTTTTAACAATCTGATAATCATAAGGCGCTTCCGGAAAATCCAAATAATCACCGGTTTCCAACATGCGCAAATAACGAGGATGGACGCTCAAATCCAAAGCGATTTGGCTCAAACTCAAATTCCTGCTTTTTCGAGCAGTATATAAAAGACTGGGCAGATTCTCATTTTGAGTGATAATTTTCTTTTTTAATTCAATCATTGAATTTTGAATTTAAGTGCAAAATTACCCCTATTTATTAATTATATCATCGGAAATCTGGTCATTCAATATTTCACGTGGCTTGGCGCCCTGGGCCGGACCCACCACCCCGTTTTCCTCCATCAAATCAATCAAGCGCGCCGCCCTCGTAAATCCAATGCGCAAACGACGCTGCAAATATGAAGCGGACGCTTTTTTCGTCTGCATGACAATCTCCACCGCCTGACGATATAAAGGATCATCACCGCTAAAATCATCCACCG
>DAIPKK010000054.1:0-4036 GCA_036769805.1 Patescibacteria group bacterium | reverse complement strand
CCAACCGATATCAGCGTGCAAGCCGATTCGGAAGAATTGGTTTTCAAGGTGGAAATCGGTTATGAGATAAAATAAGGATTGTTTGAATAGGAATTGAGGATTCTGCCGTAGGGGCGTTGCACTGCAACGCCCTTTTTTGTGTAGGAACTTGGGGCGCGCCGTCATTGCGAGTGAAGCGAAGCAATCACGGCGCGTTGTTTGTCCCGCCACCAAATTTTTGATATAATAACAATGACAAATTATTTTTAATTATTCATAATATGCCATCATTTAAAATACCGTTGCTGTTAGCTTTCACGTTTTTGCTATCCGCCTGCGTTAACACCACGCCGAGTGCCAACATCACGCCAACGCCGGTGGATGATTTTTATGCTGAAGATGATTTTGTTTTAGTGGGGCAAGGATTTCAAAATGATTATCAGGGTAGGTGCGTGGCGGGCGCGAATGATTTTATCAAACAATTTTGTGATAATGATAATGATGGTTTGTTGAATTATCAGGAAGTGAAATACAAAACCGACAGTAACAATCCGGACAGTGATCATGATGGTTATTTGGACGGTGAAGAAATATTGAAAGCTTATAATCCTTTGGATTTTGGCGATTTGGTACCGGAAAAATATCGTTATTGTGAGAAACCGAATCAATATTGGTGCTGGCAGGCGCAGGCTTATTATCGCGCTGATGCCAAATATTGCGATCAAATTGATACCAAGTACTATTCCAAGCAAACAGAGATTTGTCGTCAACGCGCCGCTGATCAAAAAGCGATTATTGATCGAGTGATGGCGGTGGCCAATTGGAATTATGATGATTGCGCGGCGATCGGTTTGGAAAGTGAGCGTCAATTGTGTCAAAAAGAGTTGGCTTACGCGTTGGGAGCGATTAACCAAAGTAAACGTTATTGTCAGGATAAATTTGGGTTTTTACCTTTAGTGGAAGGGGAAACTGTCAGTCATGAACGGGAATTGCAGCATCGTTGTTGGTACGCGGCGGCGGTGTCCACCGGTGATTGGCAGATGTGCGGTGATTTGGATTTGCATATTATCAAAGATTTTGACCGTATTTCTTGCGTCACGGAAATCGCTCGTTTAAATAATGACAGTGATCTTTGTTATAATTTGAACGATTTGGGCGCGCCTTTGGGCGTCAGTCGTTGTTTGGGGGAAAAAGCTTTGCCCAGTAATCAAAAATAAAAAATAATAATTATGAGTGACAATGTCCTCATCAAAGAAATAAAAATCAAAAAATTTCATAATTTGGAGGATGTTTATTTGGGAAAACTATCATCTTTCACGATTTTTTTCGGACAAAACAACTCCGGCAAAACCAGTTTGTTGGATTGGCTGGAAACCACCTATCCCAAACAATGCAATTATGTGTCCATGGATGAAATTACTTATTTGTTTTCCGATAAAGAGGTTTTGTTGAGTCCGGAAGTGGTGCAGTTGCGTCAAAAAGCGATGGACGCGATGATTCTCAAATTTCAAAAAAGCGCCAAGAAAAATTTGATTTTACATTATTTTAGGGAATTGACCGGAGTGGATTTGGCTTTTGCTGAAGCGGCTAATGGACATGAGCATTTTTTGGTGGCAACCACCGCCGGCAAATATGTGCGCAAGAGTTTGTATAAATTGGGTAATTCTTTTGTGGCTATTTTGGCGTCTTTGGTGGAAATGCTTTGGAATGATGCGCCGGTAATTTTGTTGGATGAGCCGGAATTGTCTTTTCACGCTTCCTTGCAAAAAAAGATGATGCGCGTCTTGCGTCATTTGAATACGGTGGAACAAAAACAGATTTTTATCGCCACTCACTCACATTTGTTTTTAGATCGTGAAACTCCGAGCAATAATTATAAGATTTCTTTAAATGTCGGTAAGAAAGAAATTCATCATTTGATGACCATGACCGACGTGGTGGTGGCCATTTACCAGTTGTTGGGAAATACGCCCGATGATTTGTTGTTGCCGAATAATTTTATCATTGTGGAAGGGCAGTCCGATAAGATTTTTATGGTTCATTTGTTGCAGCGTTTCTTTGCCAAGCAGTTGGAAAATAAGCATTTGATTATTCAGCCGGCGCACGGCGATATCAGTAATCGACAAATCACCAATACCATGAATTATTTGGATCAATTTTTCAGCGTTTTGCATGGTAATCCTTTGTATCGTGATCGGGCGGTGATTTTGGTGGACAGTCAGCCGGGTGATGTTCTGGAAGTGTTTAGAAATAAATATAATTTGAACAAGACGCGCCTGCGTAGTTTAGGGGAAATAGAAGCCTACAGTTTGGAATATGCTTATCCCGAGGAAACGTTGTGGCGGGTGGCGCGGCGTTTGAAAGGTCCGAACTTCAAGCGCGGGGATTTGCGTTCGCTTTTGCAATCAATTGTGAAGAATAAACATAATAAGAAAGTGTTTTGGGCGGATGAGGTTGGTTTGGAAATCAAGCGTGAGGAAATTCCGCAGATTTTTATTGATGTAATTCAAACGGCTATTGATTTGGCGTATTAGAAAATAAAAAAACGGACTTGGGGGTCCGTTTTTGAGTTTTGTGAGTAGTTTTGCGTGCTAGAGATTGCTTGACCAGGTGGCCAAGCGCGAGCGCACGCATTGCGTGAGGCTGATGATCGCCGTCGGCGGCGGATGATCTTCAGCGTTCGGCGAGAGGCGGGTTTCGATGATTTTTTGAGTCAGCACCGAAAACCCGTTGTTGAAGATGTTGAGGTAGGGGTCATCAATCTGAGTGATGTCCCCGAGCAGCACCAGTTTGGACGATTCACCGATTCGCGTGACAATCGTCCGCATCAGTTGGCGGCTCAGGTTTTGGCACTCGTCAATGATGACGAAGGATCCGGGAATGGTGCGGCCACGGATGTGCTCCAGGTTTCCGTAGATGATGGAGTATTCCTTGACCACTTCTTCCCAAGTCTTGTCCGGAAAGATGACAGCGGCGTTGTCTTTGACCGCTTCCATCCACGGTCCCATCTTTTCGTTGAGACCGCCAGGCATGAAGCCCAGTTCGCGCGCCGCCGGAGTGGGGGAACGGCTGATTAACAGGTTCTTGTAGCCGTGACCTTTGCCGTTGGCTCGATTGGCGATTTCGGTCAACGCGAGTGACTTATTTCGTCCTTTGTTTCCGGACGAAATTTTCGGAACATCTTCTTCACTGTCTTGGACTTGGGCAATGGCCGCCGCCAAAGACAGTAAGGTTTTGCCGGTTCCGGCCGGTCCATGAACGATGACCAGCGATATTTCCGGGTCCAGCAACGCGCAGAGCAAGAGCTGTTGCTCGGTGTTTTTGGGCTTGATGATCAAGTCTTTACCGTATTGCCGGAAAAGTTGGGTTTTCCGGTCCACCAGGCGTTGCAGGTGGCTGCGCTGGGCGTTCACCATCAGAAATTCCTCATTATTGGTTTCCAGAGGATTTCTTCCGGTAAGGATTTCGCAGGCTGCCGGTAGAGAATCTTTGGGAAAGATTTCCAGCGACAGAGTTTTTTCGGTTTGCAGGCTTTCCCAGTGTCCCACCTGCAAATCCAGGGTGCGAGGCGCCAGTTCGTTGTTGTCTTCCAACGCCACCGATTCATCGCGGTTGCTGTATTCCACGGCATTTAACCGCAACAGGATGGCTTTGGACAGCAGATTAAAATCCATGGAGACAACCGACACTTGGTTGTTTGGATAGTATTCTTTATACTGTCTGGCCAGCGTCACGATTTTGGTGTCGTTGTTTTCCAGAGACCAGCCCATTGTGTGGGTGATGTGGTCTTGGATTGTTTCGCTGAGAAAGCTATCAAAAATGATGAAATTGTTTTGATAGTGATAGACTTTCTCACTCGGCGTGGGATGTTTGCTCAGAATTTTGAAGATAGACTTGATGGCTTTCTGAGCGGAACGTTGCTTGTTGTTTTCCAGTTTCAGGCCATCCAGTTCTTCCATGACCAGCAGGGGAACAACAAAACACGTTGGTTTGGACGTTGCCGTTTCCAGCAACTTGGGATTTTCCATCAGGGCGGAGGTGTCCAGCACCATGATGG